>JAJZUN010000136.1 GCA_021848555.1 Pseudomonadota bacterium
TGCGATAGATCGCTACGGCCATCACCACGCACAGCGCCGCGCCGACGCCGGCTGCCTCCGAAGGCGTCGCCACGCCGCCGTAGAGCACGTACATCACCCCGGCGATAATGGCGATGAAAGGCGCGATCTTGGGAATCGACTGGAATTTCTCTTTCCAGCTGTAGCGGAAGTCGAGCGCGTGGGAACGAAACCCCCGTTTCCAGATGATGAACAGCGTCCATAGCATGAACAGGGCGGTGAGCATCAGGCCCGGTATGACGCCGGCGAGGAACAGGCGCCCGATCGAAGTTTCGGTGGCGATGCCGTACAGGATGAAGGTAATGGAGGGCGGTATCAGGATGCCGAGCGTGCCGCCGGCGCAGATCGAGCCGGTCGCAACGTCGTCCGGGTAGCCGCGCCGGCGCATCTCGGGGATGCCCATTTTTCCGATCGCGGCACAACACGCGGGCGAGGAACCGGTCAGCGCGGCGAAAATGGCGCAGGCACCCAGATTGGAAATGGCGAGGCCGCCGGGAACGCGGTAGAGCCAGCGATCGAGCGCTTCGTACAGATCCTTGCCCGCCGGGGAAGAACCGATCGCGGCCCCCATCATGACGAACATCGGGATCGACACCAGGGTAAAGTCGTTCAGTCCCGCATAGAAGGTCTCGGCGACCACGTGCAGTGCGTCGAAACCCTGGAAGATCATGATGAACACGATCGAGATCGCGCCCAGGCCGAAAGCGACCGGCGCGCCCGACAGCAGCATCAGCAGCGTGAGCATCAGGACCAGGGTCCCCTGCATTCCCGGACTCATTATTGATGCCCCTTGGTGATGCCGAAAGGCGGTTCGCGGCCGCTGATCAGGCTGATCAGATCGGCCACACCCTGGAGGGTCAGCAGGCCCAGGCCGATGGGCAAAGCCGAGTAGGGAATCCACAGGCGCGCCCGCCACATCGTATCGGACACCCATTTGTTGTCCCAAGCCTCCAGCCAGAACCGGGATGTCAGCGCGGTCATCGCGACGCAAAAGAACAGCGTCACTGCGGCCGCGAACAGTGCCAGCCACCAGCGCAGCCGCGGGCCGGAATAAAGCGGCAGCACGTCGACGGCGACGTGGCCGCGTGTCGTCAGCACGAAGGGACTGCCGAGGAAGGTAGCCGCGACCAGGCCGTAGGTGACGAAATCGGTCTGCCAGATGGTGTTCTGGTTAAGCACGTAGCGCACGAACACCATCTCGCACACCACGACCACGCTGAGCGCGATCAAGGCGGCGGCAAGATAGCCGAACAGCCGGGAAATGAATCTGACGCCGTGGACAAATCCGTCCATGAAAGCTCCATCGCTTGTGATCCTGGGGGCCGGTGACGGCAGAGGACAAGGATCTGCGGACTTGTCCTCGTCGTCTGCCACCGCGGTTTGGGGCTACTTCACGCTCAGGGCGTCGTCGACAAGCTGTTTGCCGTCGGGAATTTCCTTGGCGAATTCGGCATAGGAGCTTTCTTTGGCGATCTTGATCCAGGTGTCGTACTCGGCCGGTGTCAGCGTGATCACTTCGACCTTATGATCCTTGAACGTCTTGACCATCGTGTCATCCAGACCCTTGGCTTCCTTGGCAAAGTAGTCCTGCGCCTTCTTTCCCGCCTTGAGCAGCGCTTCCTGCTGTTTCTTGTTCAGCCTGTCGAACGCCTTCTTCGACATCAGCACCGGCTCGTACATGAACCACAAGGCGTTCTCGCCGGGGGCGGTTACGCATTTCACCTGTTCGTAGAGGCGGAACGAGACGAAGCTGCCGGTGCTGGTGTCGGTGGCTTCGATGACCCCGGTCTGCATTGCGTTATAGACCTCGTTGCTCGGGATGGACACGATCGAGGCGCCCGCGGCTTGCCACATGGCGGCGAAGGTCGGGCCGGCCGAACGGATCTTCAGGCCTTTCATGTCGGCCGGCGTGCGGATGCAGGCTTTCTTCGAGGCGACGGCGCCGGCCAGCCATGCATCGGAAAGCACGACCACGCCCGCTTTCTCGATTTTCGCCTTGATGTCCTTCATGAACTTCGAATCATTCATACGTGCGGCACGGTCGTGGTTGCGCACCAGCCCGGGCATCAAGGTTGCCCCGAAGGCGCGTATCTTGCCGCTGGCGTAGTCGAGCGGGAACGAAGAGATGTCGAGCTGGCCGTTGACCAGCGCGTTCCATTGTTCGTTCGGCTTGAACAGCGACGCGCCGGGATAGACCTGGATCTCCAGATCGACGCCGGCCGCCTTGGCCTCGCGCGCGATGATCTGCACCATCTCGTCGCGCGCGTCGCCTTTGCCGCCGGGGAACTGATGCGCTGCGCGCAGCGTTGTGGCAGCCAGGGCGGAACCACTCAGTGTCGCGGCCGCAAGGGCCGCCAGGATTGCTATGCGTTTGAACTGCGTCATCGTTGATGCCTCCTCGAAGTATTTCGATGAATTGAGACTTTCAGGTTTCCCCGGTTGGCCGAGGTATGGTTATCGCTGCGAATTTAGCGGCCGTCGACATTTTAGGCTGCCGCGAGAGAGGATACAAACCTATCGCCATTGCGCTGCAGCATTTTCGCGCGGCATACCGCGTATCACTTGCCTTTGAACTGCGGCTTCTGCTTCGCCAGAAACGCGTTGAAGCCGATGCGGTAGTCCTCGGTGTCGAAGCAGGCGTAGCCCTCGTCGCGTTCGGCATCGCTCAAGGGCCGCGGATCGGCCAGGCGGCGCGCGAACTTCTTGTGCCAGCGCGCCACCAGCGGCGCGCCCGCGGCGACGCGTGCAGCCGCGGCAAGCGCTTCGGCTTCGACTTGATCGTCGGCGACGACCCGGCTGACCAGCCCTTTTTCCTTGGCCTCCGCGGCGCCGAATACGCGCCCCTCGAGCAGGATCTCCAGCGCGGTGGCGCGGCCGACCAGGTCGATCAGCGCTGCCATTTCGCCGTAGCCGACCACCAGGCCGAGTTTGTTGATCGGGATGCCGAAGCGGCTGGACGCGCCACAAATGCGCAAGTCGCATTGCGAGGCGATTTCCAGCCCGCCGCCGACGCACACGCCGTGGATCATGGCGAGCGTCGGGTGGCGGCATTCGGCCACCGCGCGCATCGTGCCCTCGATCTTGTCGCCGTAGTCTTTCGCCACCTTTGCGTTGGTGCGCACCTTCTCGAATTCCGCGATGTCGGCGCCGGCAGCGAAGGCTTTCTCGCCCGCGCCGCGCAGCACGACGCAGCGCACGCCGTCGTCGGCCTCGAGTTCGCGCATGACCTCGCCCAGGCGCATCCACATGCCGAAGCTCAGGGCGTTCAATTTTTCCGGGTTGTTCAGCACCACGGTTGCGATGGAACCGTCGCGCTCGAAATAGACAGGGTCAGACATATTCATCCTCGGGAAGATTCATCAAAGCCGGTGCGCACCTGCGGGGGAACGCTATCTGTAAAACAACTCCACCAGTCCCATGCCGGTTATGGGTACATAGGTGACGAGCAAGAGCACGGCGAGCAGCACGCCGATAAAGTAGATGTTGACCTTGGTGACTTCCCACATATCGGCCTTGGCGATGGCACAGGCGGTCATCAGCACCGAGGCCACCGGCGGCGTCTGCTGACCTATGCCCAGGTTGATGGTGACGATCAGGCCGAAATGCACCGGGTCGATGCCCACGGCCTTAACCAGGGGCAGCACGATGGGAACGGTTAGGATAATCGCAGCCGCCGAATGCAGAAACAATCCGAGCGCGAGGAATAAAACGTTGAGAATGGCGAGCACCGCATACTTGTTGCTGGTGAATTCCATGATCCCGGCCGCGAGGCGCTGCGGCACCTGCGATTCGGTCAAGTACACGCCGAGCAGTCCGCTGGTCGCGACCAGCAGCATCACCACCGCGGTCTGCACGCCGCCGTCGATCATCGCCGTCCTGAGGTGCTGCAGATTGAGTTCGCGATAGACGAAAATGCCGATGAACAGCGCCGCCAGCACCGCCATCGCCGCACCTTCCGTGGCGGTGACCACGCCGCCGAAGATCGAACCGAGGATGATTACCGGGAGGAAGAACGCCCAGAACGCGTCCTTGAACGTTTCCTTCACGCGCTTGAGCGCAAACGCCTCTTCCACCGGGAATTTGTAGCGGCGTGCGAACCAGTAGGCCATGCCCATCAGGCCCAGGCCACCGAGCAGACCCGGCACGACGCCGGCGATAAACAGCTGCACCACCGAAGTGTCGGCCATCACCGCGTACAGAACCATCGGGATCGAGGGCGGGATGATCACCGCCAGCGTCGCCGACGAGGACATCACGGCAGCGGCGAATTCCTTGGAGTAGCCGCGGCTTTGCATCGCCGGGATCAGCACCGAGCCGAGCGCCGCTACGTCGGCCACGGCCGAGCCGGAGATTTCGGCGAAGAACAGCGACGTGCCGATGCTGACCATGGACAATCCGCCGCGCATCCATCCGAGGAGGGATGAGGCGAAGGCGATCAGGCGCCGCGAAATACCCGAGGCGTTCATGATCGAGCCGGCGAGGATGAACAGGGGAATCGCCAGCAGCGGAAAGTTGGTGGCGCCGTTGTAGAGCACAATCGGAAGATTGGGCAGGGTACCCAGGCCCTGGGTGACGAGCAGCGCCGCCACCGCGACGATGCCCAGCGCCACCGCGATCGGCACGTTGATCAGTACCAGGGTGAGGACGCAGGCGAACAGCAGGAGTATGGCCATCAGCGCCTCAGTGCGTCATTTCGGCAAGATTGCTCGCGCCGGAGGCGGCCAGCCCGCGCGCTTCCCGCAGTATCCGTGGCAGGTTGAGCAGCTCGGCGAAAACGACAAGCGCGGCACTGACCGGAATCACCGACTGGGTCCATGCGACGGTAATCCAGGGCAGACTGACCAGGTTGTCGGTGGCGAGCACCTCGAGCACGCTATAGCCGGTCCATCCGAGCAGCGCGAAAAAGCCGATCACCAGGACTTCGGTGACAAGGACAACCGGCAGCCGCCACGATGGCGGCATGCCGTTGACCAGGCCGGGGAACCCGATATGGGCGCGTTTGAGCGCGGCCAGGGCCGAGCCGTAGAAGGTGAGCCAGGCGAGCATGATCGCGGCGACTTCGTCGTACCACGCCAGCGACAGCCCGATGGTGCGGAAGAACACGCCCACCGTCACCTCCAGCGAGAGCGCGACCATCAACACGATGACTACCCATTCGAGCAGCAGCTCGAATCCGGCACGCAGACGCACCATGGATTTCCCCGGTTATGCCGCTCTATTTGCCCAAGGCGATGGCGCGCTCGATCACTTCCTTGGCCGCCGGAACTTCCCTGGCGTATTCGTCGTACACGGCCTTGGAAGCGGCGATGAAGGCGTCCTTGTCGGCGGTGTTTACCTTGATCCCGGCGGTCTTCATCTTCGCCAGCAGTTCTTCGTCGTCCTTCGCCGCCTTGTCGTAGACGAACGCCTGCGTCTCCTTGGCGGTTTCCTCGAGAATCTTGCGCACGTCGGCCGGCAGCGTCGGCCATTTCTTCGTACCCACCACCAGGTAAGCGGGCGAGTAGACGTGGCCGGTGATCGACAGGAATTTCTGCACCTCGTAGAACTTGGCGCTCGCGATCTGCGCGTAAGGGTTTTCCTGGCCGTCCATGACGCCGGTCTGCAAGGCGGTGAACACTTCCGAATATTTCATCGGGCTGGGGTTGGCGCCGTACGCCTGAAACATCTTCACGCGCCACTTGCCCTCGGGTACGCGCAGCTTGATCCCCTTCAGGTCGGCCGGCACATTGATCGGATGCTTGTTGTTGGTGATGTGGCGGTAGCCGTTCTCCCACACGGCGAGCACCTTGATGCCTTTCTTCTCGGCCTCCGGCTCGAACTTTGACCAGAACAACTCCTTCTCGATGCGCTTCATGTGATTGCGGTCCTTGACCAGGTAAGGCATCTCGAACACGCCGAATATATCGGCTTCCGATGACATGACCGTGGATGGCTCCGCCATGTCTATGGTCCCCAGTTTGATCTTCTGCAGCATCTCCTTGTCGCCGCCGAGCTGGCTCGAACCGTAGACCACCACCTTGTACTTGCCGCCGAGTTTGGCGTTCGCCCGCTTGGCGAATTCGTCCGCCGCCGCACCGACCAGCGAACCGGGCTCGCCTACGTGGCCGAGCTTGAGTTCGATTTGCGCCGTCGCGAGCGACGGCAATACGGCCAGAACGGCAACAATAATTGCGCTAAATAGCTTCATGGTTATCTCCTCCTAGAAATGTTTATTTCAACGGTGCAGAACGGGGGGCTTTTCGCCCTTCTCCGCCAAATCTGCCCTTTGGTTGGCGGACACCTCGTCCGCCTACTTCAGAGTCGATTATGCCGCAATGTGCGGAAGCCTGTCACACCCGCAGTTACTGCGGACGCCGCGAACCCATGGGGCTCGGCGTCCGGCGCGCTCTCGCTCTCTCATCTTAGCTTGTCTTGCTGTTTCCGGCTACGGCCCGCAATTGTCCAAACTTGCCCCAGGCGTATGCAATTACCGGCCAGGCCAGCATGATCAGCGCCAGCGTGGTGATGCTGCCGACCAGCGAATTGGACCAAAAGATTCCCAAGTCCCCTTTGGAGCCCATCATGGCTTGACGGAACGCGTTTTCCGCGCGGTCACCCAGCACCAGCGATAGCACCAGCGGCGCCAGGGGATAGTCCAGTTTCTTGAGGAAATAACCGATCACGCCGAACACCACCATCAACCAGATGTCGAGCATAGCGCTGTGCACCGAGTAGGCGCCGATCGCGCATACCACGATGATGATGGGCGCAATGATGGAAAACGGGATGCGCAGGATCGCGGCGAACAGGGGCACCGTGGACAGCACGATGATCAGGCCTGCGATGTTGGACAGGTACATGCTCGCAATCAGCCCCCAGACAAAGTCCTTC
Source organism: Pseudomonadota bacterium (assembly GCA_021848555.1). The sequence goes on from JAJZUN010000136.1 coordinate 6,889, forward strand.
TGCTCGACGAACAGCAGCGGCCCCGGTTGTAGGCCCCAGATCATCAGCCCGCCGAGGAGCACCGCGGCAGTGGCTGAGCCGGGGATGCCCAGCGCCAGCATCGGCAGCAGCGCGGCGGTGCCGGACGCGTGGGCGGCGGTCTCCGGGGCAATGACGCCTTCCAGCTCCCCGGTGCCGAATTTGTCGCCGTTGGGTGAGAAGCGCTTGGCGACGCCGTAGCCCATGA
>JAJZUN010000137.1 GCA_021848555.1 Pseudomonadota bacterium
GCATGCTGGTGGGCTATGCGATGGAGCGCATCGCCTACCGCCCCTTGCGCAATGCGCCGCGGCTGGCGCCGCTGATCACCGCGATCGGCATCTCCATCATCCTGCAGCATGTGGCTCTGCTGGTGTGGAGCCGCAACCCGCTCGCGTTTCCGCAGATCATTCCGTTCGTCACTTTCTCCGTCGGCGGAGCGATCATCAGCGGCGTACAGATCGCGATCATCCTGATTTCGGTGCTGATGATGGGCGCGCTGACGTTCATGGTGTATCGCACCAAGCTCGGCATCGCCATGCGCGCGACCTCGCAGAACCCGCAGGTGGCCGGCCTGATGGGCATAGATATCGACCGCGTCATCTCTTTTACTTTTATCGTCGGCGCCGCCCTGGCCGCGGTCGCCGGCGTGATGGTCGGCACCTATTACGGCATTGCCCATTACGGCATGGGTTCGCTGTTGGGCATGAAAGCGTTCTCGGCTGCGGTGCTCGGCGGCATCGGCAATCTTGCGGGCGCGATGCTGGGCGGCATCCTGCTCGGCATCGTCGAAGCCCTGGGTGCAGGCTATATCGGCGACCTGACCAATAATGTCTTCGGCAGCAATTACCAGGACGTGTTCGCTTTCCTGGTGCTGATCGGTGTCCTGGTGTTCCGCCCCTCCGGGCTGCTGGGCGAGCGCGTCGGGGACCGGGCTTGAACGACCGGGTGCAACGGCGCATATGGGGCCGGCAATGAATTTGTTCGCCGATGGCCGCAGGAAATGGGTGGGCGTGGCGCTGATCGCGCTCGCGCTGATCGGTCTGCCGTTCGCGCTGGCCGCCGCCGGAACCGCGTGGGTGCGCATCGCCAATCTCGCCATCCTGTTCGCATTCCTGGCGCTGGGCCTGAATATCGTCGTCGGCTTCGCCGGACTGCTCGACCTCGGCTACATCGCCTTCTATGGGGTGGGCGCCTATGTCTACGCGCTGCTCGCCTCGCCGCATTTCAATTTGCATCTGCCGTTTTGGGTGATTCTGCCCATAGGCGCGCTCGTCGCTTGCGTGTTCGGCGTGCTGCTCGGCGCGCCCACGCTCAAACTGCGCGGCGACTACCTCGCCATCGTCACCCTGGGTTTCGGCGAGATCGTGCGCATATTCCTCAACAACCTGTCGCAGCCGGTCAATATCACCAACGGCCCGCAGGGCATTTCGCGCATCGACCCGTTCAGCTTCGGCGCGTTCAATTTCAGCCGCAACGAGACCATCGCGGGGCTCGCGTTCTCCGGGCCGATCAAGTACTACTATCTGCTGCTGGCGTTGCTGCTGCTCGCGATCGTGGTCAATCTGCGGCTGCAGCACTCGCGCATCGGCCGCGCCTGGGAGGCGATACGCGAAGACGAGGTCGCGGCGCGGGCGATGGGCATCAACACCACGCGCATCAAGCTGCTCGCGTTCGCCATGGGCGCCTCCTTCGGCGGCATCGCCGGCGGCATGTTCGCCGCGATCCAGGGCTTCATCAGCCCCGAGAGCTTCGTCCTGGTCGAATCGGTCATGGTGCTGTCGATGGTGGTGCTGGGCGGCATGGGCAACGTCTGGGGCGTAGTTCTCGGAGCGGTGCTGCTGACATTCGTGCCCGAGTTGCTGCGCGACTGGGTGCAGCCGGTGCAGCAGTCTCTGTTCGGGCGCACGCTGATCGAGCCGGAGGTGATCCGCATGCTGCTGTTCGGCCTGGCGCTGGTGCTGATGATGCTGTTCCGGCCGGCGGGACTGCTGCCGTCGGCGGTGCGCAAACGCGAGCTGGCCAAGGCAGAATGAATCAGGCGCTGCTCGAATGCGCGGGTGTGGACAAGCGCTTTGGCGGCGTGCTTGCGCTGGCCGAGGTCGGTTTCAGCATCAGGCGCGGCGAAATCTACGGGCTGATCGGACCCAACGGCGCGGGCAAGACCACGCTGTTCAACGCGCTTACCGGAATCTACCCCTGCGATGCGGGCGGCTTCAGCTTCGACGGCGCGACGCTTGCGGGTTTGCGCCCGGACCAGATCGCGGCGCGCGGCATTGCGCGCACGTTCCAGAATATCCGCCTGTTCGGCAATCTCTCCGCCCTGGACAACGTGATGATAGGGCGCCATGTGCGCACGCGCGCCGGCGTGTTCGGCGCGATCCTGCGCACGCGCGCCACGCGCGCAGAAGAGGCGGCGATCGAGCAGCGCGCGCTGGAGCTGCTCGGCTACGTCGGCATCGCCGCGCGCGCCAACGACGTGGCGCGTCAGCTGCCTTACGGCGACCAGCGGCGGCTGGAGATCGCACGCGCCCTTGCCACCGAGCCCAAGCTGCTGGCGCTGGACGAGCCGGCCGCCGGCATGAACGCGACCGAAACGCTGGAGCTGAAAAAATTGCTCGAACGCGTGCGTGCCGACGGCACCACCATCCTGCTGATCGAGCACGACATGAAACTGGTCATGGGCCTGTGCGACCGCGTACTCGTACTCGACTACGGCCGCAAGATCGCCGAGGGCCCGCCGCGCGAGGTGCAGCGCGACCCGCGTGTGATCGAGGCGTATCTGGGGGCGGCATGAGCAGGGAGCAGGGGCCCCAGCCGCGGGATGGGGATGCGACCGGCCGCGATTGCCGTCGGACGCCGACAGTGCCGATGCTCGAAACACGAAAATGGATCGGAGGCGGCGGGGCATGAACCTGTTGGAGCTTAACCAGCTCGAGATTTCCTACGGCGGCATCAAAGCGGTCAAGGGCATAAATCTCAGCGTGGCCAAAGGAGAGCTGGTGTGCCTGATCGGCACCAACGGCGCAGGCAAGACCACCACGCTCAAGGCCATCGCCGGATTGCTGCCGGTGGCGGCAGATGCAATCGTCTACGACGGCGCGCCGATCGGCGGCAGGCGCGCGTTCGAACTGGTGCGCCGCGGCCTGGCTCTGGTGCCGGAGGGCCGCGGCGTATTCGGCCAGCTCACGGTCGAGGAGAACCTCGCCATGGGTGCCTATGTGCGCAGCGATGCCGCGGCGGTGAAGCTGGACCTGGAGCGCGTGTTCAGCCTGTTCCCACGCCTGGCCGAGCGCCGCAGACAGTCCGCCGGCACGCTGTCCGGCGGTGAACAGCAGATGCTCGCGATCGGGCGCGCGCTCATGAGCCGGCCGAAGCTCTTGTTGCTGGACGAGCCCAGCATGGGCCTTGCGCCGCTGATGGTGCAGAAGATTTTCGAAACCATACTCGCCGTGGCGCAGGAAGGGGTGACCATACTGCTGGTGGAACAGAATGCGCGCCTGGCGTTGGAGGTCGGCAGCCGCGGCTATGTCATGGAAACCGGCTTGATTACCTTGTCGGGGCCGGCGCGCGAACTGCTGACGGACCCGAAAGTGCGCGCCGCCTATCTGGGCGAGGCCGACTAGGCGCCGCCGGCGCGCGACTGGCCGACCGCCTCGCCGCTAAAGCCCGAGCAGGTTGGTCAGGCAGTGCTGCTTGAGCCGCTCGGGAGCGATCACGAACACGGGGTGCAGGAAAATCTGCAGCCCGAGCGCCTCGATGCGGCTCGGTCGGGTGCTGCGCGTTCATCTCATCCTTTCTTGCGTCATTGTTCGTTGCTCGGCACGCAGCGCGGTGCTCGTAGTCGCATCCGCGCGCAGTGCCGTTGCGCCGCTATTTTACTTTGGCCAAGTCGGCCTCAGTGGTGAAGGAGTCGGCATAGAACTCCTCCTGCGGCAGCGCGCACAGCGCGCAGAAATCGCGCCGCGCGGCCTCGATCACGACCGGTGCACCGCAGGCATAGACCTGGTGCCCGGACAGATCGGGAAAGTCTTCGATCACGGCGCGATGGACGAAACCGCTGCGTCCGCGCCACGCGTCCTCGGGCGGCGCGTCCGATACTACCGGCACATAGCGGATATGCGCGTGTTTTTCCGCCCATTCGCGCGCGAGCGCGTCCAGGTACAGATCGCGCGGGCGGCGCCCGCCCCAATACAGGGTCATCGGACGCGTCAGGCCCTGGTGCAGCGCGTGCTCGACGATCGCCTTGATCGGCGCAAAACCGGTACCGCTCGCGAGCAGCACCATGGGCTTGTCGCTGTCTTCGCGCAGGAAGAACGTGCCGTGCGGCCCTTCGAAGCGCAGGATGTCGCGCGCCTTCATTTTTTCGAACACGTGGTCGGTGAACAGGCCGCCGGCCAGATGGCGCACATGGATTTGCAGCAGCGCATCGTCGTGCGGGGCGTTCGCCAGCGAATAGCTGCGGCGCTTGCCGTCCTTCAGCAGGAACTCGATATACTGCCCGGCGAGGTATTGCAGGCGCTCGTTTGCGGGAAGCTTGAGCGCGATCACGGCCACGTCCGATGCGGGCCGGTCTATGCTCTGCACGCGGCAGGGCAGGATTTTGATCTGCTGGTCCTTGATCGCGCCGACCTCGCGGCATTCGATCACGATGTCTTCGAGCGGGCGCGCAACGCAGAACAGCGCCAAGCCGCTCGCCTGTTCGGCGGCCGTCAGTGCAGTGTCCGAATGCTTGCCGTAATCGACTTTGCCCTCGAGCAGCTTGCCCTTGCAGCTGCCGCAGGCGCCATTGCGGCAGCCATAGGCGAGGCTGAAGCCCTCGCGCAGCGCGGCGACGAGCACGGTCTCGTCGGGCTGGACCTGGAAACAGTGGCCGCTGGGGCAGATAGTGACTTGATGGGACATGGACGATACTAGGGTGACAAGAGCAGGTACAATTTTACTATGAAGAAGCTGCTCATCGTTGGTTGCGGCGATATTGCCCAGCGCGCGCTGCCGCAGCTCGCGCGCGAGTACGAGGTATTCGGTCTGGTGCGCAGCGCCGCCCAGGCCGAGCGCATTGCCGCGCTGGGCGCAACACCGATCTTGGGCGATCTCGACCACCCGGCCACGCTGGCGCCGCTGGCACAGGCAGCGCAGCTGGTATTGCATCTGGCGCCGCCGGCGGACAGCGGCGAGCGCGACCAGCGCAGCGCCAACCTGATCGCCGCGCTCGCGCCGCGCCCGCCCGAGCGGCTGGTCTACATCAGCACCAGCGGCGTCTACGGGGATTGCGGCGGCGCCTGGGTGGACGAGGAGCGGCCGCTGGCGCCGCGCACCGCGCGCGGCGCGCGCCGCGCCGATGCCGAGAGCACGCTGCTCGCCTGGGGCGGGCAGCACGGCGTGACCGTGAGCGTGCTGCGCGTGCCCGGCATCTATGCCGCCGAGCGCCTGCCCTTGGCGCAGCTCAAGCGCGGCGCGCCGGTATTGCGCGCCGAGGACGACGTGTATACCAATCACATCCACGCCGATGACCTAGCCGCGATCTGCGCGACGGCGCTGGCGCGCGCAGCGTCCGGCCGCGTATACAATGCGAGCGACGACAGCGAGATGAAAATGGGCGATTACTTCGATCTGGTGGCCGACCGCGCCCGGCTGCCGCGGCCGCCGCGGATCACGCGCGCCGCAGCCGAGGCGGGCGCAATTTCGGAGGGCCTGCTGTCCTTCATGCGCGAATCGCGCCGCCTGGTCAACACGCGCATGAAAACCGAGCTGGGTGTGCGCCTGCGCTACCCCAGCGTCTACGAGGGCGTGCCGGCGATTGTCGCCGGCTGAAGCGCCCACTCAGCCATGGATGGCGTGCTCGTGTTCACCAATCTGCCGGATCGCGAAAGCGCGGAAAAACTCGCTACCCTGCTGATCGAGCGGCGGCTGGCCGCCTGCGTCAACATTCTCGCTCCCTGCAGCTCGGTCTACCGCTGGCAGGGCGAAATCCAGCACGACGAGGAGCATCCGCTGCTGATCAAGACGGCGCAGGACCGTTATGCCGAGCTCGAAGCGGCGATCCGCGCCCACCATCCGTATGAACTCCCGGAGATCATTGCGGTCCCATTAACCTATGCCCTGCCTGCCTATTTGCGCTGGGTCGAGTCCGAAACGCGCGCCGGCGCGCCGGCCTGACCCCACCTCCCCTATGCGAACCAAACTGTATCGATTTTTCGCCCTGCTGCTTGCGCTGTCCCTGCACGGGCTTGCCGGCGCGCAGGATCTGCTGCCGCCGGAATTGGCGTTCAAGTTCTCGGCGCAGGCCTTGGACGCGAGCACGCTGGAGCTGCGCTATCGCATCGCCGACGGCTACTACATGTACCGCGACAAGTTCAAATTCACGGTCGGACCGGAAACGGTGAAACTCGGCAGCGCGCAGTTTCCGCAGGGCGAGGTGCACAACGACGAGTATTTCGGCAAGGTCGAGACCTATCGCAAGGAGCTGCGCATCCGCCTGCCGATCACGCATGAGGCGGCCGTGGACAAGCTCAAGCTCACGGTCACCTCTCAGGGTTGCGCCGATGCCGGCGTGTGTTACGTGCCGCAGCAGCAGACGGCGCAGATCCAGCTCCCTGCCGCGGGCAGCGCGGCCGCCGCAGCTCCGGCTTCGGGCGGCGCAGCGGATGCGCCCGGGGCCGGCAACGATGAGGCGCGCTTTCACCGGCTGCTCGCGTCGGGCAGCTTGTGGCTGATCGCCGCCGCCTTTTTCGGTGCCGGCGTCCTGCTCACGTTCACGCCCTGCGTGCTGCCGATGATTCCTATTCTGTCGGGCATTATCGTGGGCGAAGGCCGCGATGCCACCCGCACGCGCGCCTTCACTCTGTCCCTGGCCTATGTGCTGGGCATGTCGGTCACCTACACCGGGATCGGCGTCGGCGCTGCGCTGTCGGGCAACCTGTTGTCGGCCGCATTGCAGAGTCCTTGGGTCCTGTCGACGTTCGCCGCGGTGTTCGTGCTGTTGTCGCTATCGATGTTCGGCTTCTACGAATTGCAGCTGCCGGCGGCTTTCCACACGCGCATGACTCATGCGAGCAGCCGTTTCAAGGGCGGGCACCTCGGCGCAGTGGTGCTGATGGGGGTGTTTTCGGCCGCCATCGTGAGCCCCTGCGTCGCCGCGCCGCTGGCCGGCGCGCTGCTCTACATCAGCCAGACGCGCGACGTACTTCTGGGAGGCATAGCCCTGTTCGCGATGTCCATCGGCATGGGCGTGCCGCTGATCCTGGTCGGCGTGTTCGAGGGCCAATTCCTGCCCAAGTCGGGGCGCTGGATGGCCTCGGTCAAGCATTTTTTCGGCGTGCTGCTGCTCGCGGTCGCGATCTGGATCGTGTCGCCGGTGCTGC
>JAJZUN010000138.1 GCA_021848555.1 Pseudomonadota bacterium
ATCTAGCAGGCCGTGCTGTTTGCCGGAGACCGCTGCGTGGTCGCCAACGCGCCACAGCCGGCGCGCTATGCGCTGCACAAACTCCTGGTCTACGGCGAGCGTGAAGGCACGTTTGCAACCAAGTCTGGCAAAGATCTGCTGCAGGCCCGGCTTCTGTTGACCTATCTCAAGGAGCATCGCGCCTCCGAAGTAGAGGAAGCGTGGACAGATTTGATCTCCAGGGGGCCGGGATGGGTAAGGCGTGCCCGGCATGGCCGCGCTGCCTTGGACAAGCTGGCGCCGGAACTTCAGGTCAAGAATTGGCTGAGGCTTTGAGTCATCTTATCATTCGGTAGCGGCGCGGAACGCGGCCTGCAGCGCGCGGACCAGGGAAGGATGCAAGACTCCCAGTTTGGGCGTCTGTCCATGCGGCGCTGCCGGCGGAACGGAGAACCATTCGGTGGTATAGGGCAGATCGATGCTCTGTTTCAGATCGAATTTGGTGTCGTAGCTGAGGCCTGCCGCAGCGAAAGCCGCGGCATTGCGGTCGCGGAGGATGGAGGACTCGCCCCGGTGCAGCATGGTGGTGCGCTGGCTCGTTCCATAGACGACGCGCACCTCGAACCGCGGCGCATCGTCGTCGAACACGGCAAGAATCAGCGCCGGCCGGGGTTTCGGCCGCGGATTGACGTCATCCGGGAAATGGCACCAAACGATGTCGCCCGCCGTGGGCTCGGCCCACCACGCGGCCATCTACGCCGATTCCGTTTCGATCAGGCTTGAACGGACCGAACGCTTGGTGCCTTGTGGAACGCGCTTCTTGATCTGCCTCAATTGGGCTGCCTTCAATGGGCCATCGTCCTGTCCATACCGGGGCAACAGCCGAACCGCGAGTTCGTGCAATGCCTGGTGGATAGCCTGGGTCTCGTCCACGCCCAACTGCGCGGCCAATCGCTTCGCAGTCTCGCGGCTTACGCCGGTCGCGCTGTCAACGGGGCGGTAGCGAAAGGCGATCTGATTGTTCTGGCTGCGAGCGCTCATCGAAATTCCTCGTCCACTATGGATATCTTAAAGATATCTAACGGATGCGGGCTTGTCAATCCTCGCTTTAGGCCGACGCTGGAGGAACTGAACGCGGTGGTTCTGGATGCCGCGGCCGCGCCGGCGCGGCATCCATATGGGCGAGCCGGCGCCCGAGACCTGTTTCGAGACGGGCGACGTGTTGGTGGTGCTGGGCGAACCCGATGCGCTGGAGGCGGCGGAAATCCGCTTGCTGCAGGGGGAAATAAAAAGCCCACCCTCGTGAGGGTGGGCTTGGATTGAAACCGCTTCCGCTTACAGGTTTTTGCAGAGCACGTATTGGTTGGTGCCAGTTTCCGCGTAGGCATCGCCCGCAGCGATCGCGTGTAGCTCGGGGTTGGGCCCACCCTGCAGGTTCGCCCGCACTTGGCCGCTGGCAGCGGTACCGTCATCCATCTGTGTGTCCACGGCGATGGCTATCTTATCTGGAAGGTTGCTTGAGCAAATCATATTGGAGGTGAAAAAACCGGCAGGGCCTCCGGTCTGAACCCCCATGAGGCCATTTGCCGCATTGTTCGGTGGGGATGCCGAGGAGCCCGCGCCTGCTGCGGTTGAGCCACCGACAAAGCCCGCAAGCCGCAGGTGCCACCAGAATAGGTTTACCTCCGGAGCGCCAACGGTTGTCGCTACAGAATTATTGTATAAGTTAGGCGCGACAGGCGGGGAGGCGCATGCGCCAGTACATAATTGCCCATTGCCGTCGCCGGAGATGGCGAGGGGGTTGGTCCAGCGGGTCGCCGCGTTGAGATCATCACCTGGCAAGGCGCGGTATCTGTCCTGATAAGAGTTCATGGCCGCGGTAATACCGTTGAAGTCGTTGACCACGTTCTTGATCTTGGCCTGGGTGATCATTTCCTGACCTTTCAGGATGCCGCCCAGGAGCAGGCCTATGATGACCAGCACGATGGCGATCTCGACCAGGGTGAAGCCGGTTTGTTTCGTTTTCATGTCTTTTCCCCAATGGAGAAAGTTAGTGGTGGGGCTGTACGAGCAATATCCATGCCTGGTTTTTAGTGAGATGTTCCACACTTTATGGCGGGGTATAGTCAGGATTCGTCAGGATTCAGACAGATATGTCGATATTCTGACAATTCACCTTAGTATCGTCAGCGCGCTTTGTTCGCGCCATCCTTCAGGCGTTTCTCGATTTCCCTCAATTTCCCGTCCAGGAATTTGATTTCGCCCGGGTCGGTGATCCTGCCGCTGGCCAGCATGCCGCCTATCATCACCCGCGCCGTTTCCAGTTCGTTCAGGTCTTCGCGGATAAAAATCTCCATGGTCGTGGCCCAGGCCGGCACGTCCCTGGCGGTGGTGTATTCGCGCAAAGCCGCCGCATACTTGAGCGCCAGATTCATGTCCTTTAACCGGTGCTTGGCGAGGAAGGCGGCATGCGCCAGCCAGGGCCAGCGGCGGTTGGGGTCGAGCAGATACTGGCGGTAGACGAAATCGAGCATGCTGCGCGCTCGCGCTTCGTCCGGGACCTCGGCGTACAGGCGGCTGGCCGCGAGCAGCGGGTATTGTCCCCCGGGGTCCAGTTCGAGTATGCGCGCGAGCCAGTCCTCGACGCGGGCGTAATCCAGATCCTTGTAGGGTACCTTGCTGCCGGACTGGTAATCGAAGGCCTGCAATTGCAGCATCAGGATTTTCGCCAACGCTATGGGCTCGCCCATGCTCGCCAGCCGCAACATGGAGCCGGCGGGCGGGGGCAGAAGGTCCGGCGCTTTTGCCTGAGGCCTGGCCAGGGTGGCATGCAGGCCGACCTGCAACGCGAAACCCACGGCAAGCAAAGCCAGCACCGGCAGGGACACATGGCTCAGCGGGCGTTCGTCGCGCATCCGGTTCCTCTGTCTTTACCCCAGGGCTGCGACCATCAAGGCGTGCCAATCAGAATCCGGAATCGGCGCCGGCCGCGCACGCGGTAGACGGAAAAGTCTCCCTGGTCGACGGTCGCGATCTGCAGCACGCCCGTTTTCTCGCCCAGCCAAATCAGCGATGCGTCGGCGTAGTCGCAGGGGAGATCGGCGTATTTTGCAATGATCCGGGCAAGCGCGGCGTGGTCTTCCATGGCGACAACCTGCAATATTCCCGCCTCGCGCGCCCGCTGAATCCAGGTGAGCGCCGCGTGCTGATGTTCCGGACTCGCCGCGAGCACGTAGGCCGTTTCGGTTACCACGGCTTCCGTCGTCAGCAAGCGGCCGCGGAATCCACGGAACCAGGCCGCGGCCTGCGGGTGGAGCTTGTCGGCGCGATTGATCAGCGCGACGACCGCGCCGGTATCAACGAGCGCGCGAGCCACGGAAGGCGTTGCGCGCCAGTTTTCGCACCGTAGCCGACTGCAGTTGCGCCGCGCCCCGCTTCGGAATCAGGTCGGCTGCCAGCGCGTAGGCATCGCTGTCGCCCGACTGGCGATCCAGGTAGTCGTCCAGCGCGTGCACCACCGCGTGAGTGCGCGTAACGCCGTGCTGTGCGCAGTATTCGGCGAGTTTCTGCTCCACGCGGGAGGGGATGCGGGCGGTCAGTGTGTCAGCCATAATGAGATCCCGTAATACATTAGGCGGCAATTGTAAGACAACGGCGCTGCGACCGCAACAACACCCATCTCGTGCCATCCTGGCGGGCGTTCGTCGCGCATTAGAAATTCTTGCGCTGCAGATCGAACAGGGCGGCGCCGCACAGCAGCAGAGCATACGCCGCGGTCTGCGCCAGCAGTTGCGCGATTTCCGCCGCCGTCGGAGCGCCATAGATCAGCCAGCCGGTCTGGGTCATGCGGTCCAGGCCGGGCAGCAGGAAGGCGATCGCGTCGATGACGGAATTGACGGCTTTCTGTCCGAGGCTGATGCTGTCCGACAGTGGGTTGGCGGCCATGATCTGCAGCGCGCTGATCGAGCGCGCGAGCAGATAGAAGCCGGCGACGGCCGCAAGCGCGGACAGTACCTGGGTCAGCGTAAGCACGCAGAACAGCGCGAACGCCGTCACCAGGACGAGTTCGCAGGCCAGCGACAAGCCCCATAGCGCAACCCGCGGCGCCGGCGCGAACAAGGCGAGCGGCAGGCTGGCGATCAGCGCGAGCGCGAGCGCGACCGCGGCGTAGCCCGCGAGTTTGCCCAGAAAATAGCTGCTGCGCCGCAGCGGCCGCGACAGGACGAGTTCCATCACCTTGTCGTTGAATTCGCGCACCATGCTGGTGACGACGAAGCCCGCCAGCATGAATACCGCGCCGACCCGCAGCAAGGTGGCGAGCAGCGCCGTCTGGATCTGATTCGACTCGGTGATGGCCACCTGCTGCAGGAACTGGGTGAACGCGAGCCCGGCCGCCACCAGGATCAGCGCCAGCCACAGCAGGCGGTTGCGCAGCGCCTCGAGCAGGGTGTAGCGGGCGATAGGCAGGACGTGGCGCAGCATTGCTCTTTCGGTTATTGGCGCGGACGCGGCGTATGCCCGGCACCGCATAGGTGCCGAACGTGCTTTCTCAGGTTAAACTGCAAGCATGACGAGCGCAAGCACCACGGCCGCCGCGACCCTGATCCGCGCCTACCCGAGGTTTGTTGCCCGCTACTGGCGGCCGTTGTTCGTCGCCATGCTGGTGCTGTTGCATTTCACCGCGATGCGCGGCGTGGAAGACGTCTGGGCGCGCGCGCTGATGCTCGCCCACTTCGGCCTGTTCATCCTGTGGCAGCCGTTCATGCGCGGCGAGCAGAGCCTGACGCCGCTGCAGAGCGCGGCCATTGCGCTCGCCTGCGTGCTCGCCCTGTACTTCTGGAACTGGTGGCTGATGCTGCTGTGGCTGTGCGTGCTTGCCGGCGTGGTGGGCGGCAAGGTGTTCCAGTACCAGGAGCGCTGGCAGCGCTATTTTCATTTGACGGTGCTGTTGTATCTGGTGTCGCTGCTGCTGATCTGGGTATTTCCGAAACTGCTGCCCGGCTTCTCGCAGGACCCGGATCTGGAGCAATTCACCGAGTTCGGATTGCCGCTGCTGTTCCTCGTCATGTTGATCCTGCCGGCCAAGGCCGACACCGGCGAGACGCCGCAGGTGGTGGATTTTTTCTACAGCGCGTTCCTGTTCATGATCATCGCGCTGCTGGTGCTGGGCAGTTTCGCCTTCATGACCCTGGGCAAGGTGAACTATCCGATCGCGCTGACCTACAGCCTGCTGCTGATCGCCGGGATATTGCTGCTGCTGGGGCTGAGTTGGAATCCGCGCGCCGGCTTCGCCGGCCTGGGCATGCTGTTTTCGAGATATCTCTTATCGGTAGGGCTGCCGTTCGAGCAATGGCTGTATTTTCTGGCCGAGTTGTCGCACGTGGAAACGCAGCCTGAAAAATTTCTACAGCAGGCCTGCGCCGGCCTGGGCAAACTGCCCTGGGTCAGCGGCGGCACCTGGCGCAGTTCGGCCTATAGCGGTGAATTCGGCGAGCAGAGCAAGAACACGGCGGAATACGCGGATCGCGAGCTGCAATTGCGCGTCTATACCCGCTACACCCTGAGCCCGGCACTGAACTGGCATTTTCATCTGCTCGGCCAGTTGCTGGGCGAATTTTACACGGCCAAGTTGCGCGAGCAGAAGCTGCAGCAGCAGTCCTATCTGCAGGCCGTGTACGAGACCGGTGCGCGCATGACCCACGACGTCAAGAACCTGCTGCAATCGCTCAATGTGCTGTGCGCCGCGGCCGAGCGGGAACAGGGCGGCTCGGACGAACTGCAGGCGCTGATGCGGCGCCAGCTGCCGGTGATCACGCAGCGCCTGCAGCAGACGCTGGACAAGCTGCGCAAGCCGGAAAATGACAGCGGCAGTTCGGTGCCGGCGCGCAAATGGTGGCACGAATTGCAGCGCAGTTACGCCAACCAGAACATCGAGTTCGGCGACGGCGAAATCGCCGATCGGGTCCTGCTGCCCAGGGAGTTGTTCGACAGCGCGGCCGACAACTTGATTCAGAATGCACTCGGCAAACGCAGACTGCAGGGCGATTTCGCGATCCGCGTCGACTTCGCCTGCGGCGACGCTGTGCGGCTGGAAGTGCGCGACGCCGGGCGCGCGGTGGCGGCGCCGACCGCAGCCGAACTGCTGCGCGGGCCGGTCCCGTCGAATAGCGGCCTGGGCATCGGCCTGTACCAGGTGGCGCGTCAAGCCGAGGCTTGCGGCTATTCGCTGGTGATGGCGCATAACGCCGAGGGCAGGGTGTCGTTCGTGCTCTCGGGTCCGCTCAAGCCTGACGTGAAGCCGCCTGCCGCCTAGCGCCCGCGCGGATTGGCGCCGCGCTATATATCCTTTTTAGAGATACTTAACATTTATCCGTAAAGATGATATTCTTGATGCGTTAATATTTTCTACGTCGCGACCATGCAGCAGCGAATTTCCACGGCAAACCAAACCGGTCAAGTATTCGCCGCCCGGCGCAAAGCGCTCAAGCTTTCGCAGAAGGACGTCGCGGCAAGACTGGGCATAAGCCAAAACCGGCTATCCATCCTCGAGTCAGACCTCTCGCGACTGACGCTTGACCGGCTTATTTCGCTGGCGGGTATTCTCGGCTTGGAACTGGTGCTCCAAGACAAAGGCAGTCCTCCCACGCGAAGCGAGTGGTAGCCATGGGTCGCCGGGCACATAGCCGCGCTCTCAATGTATGGGCCAACGGGCAGCTCGTTGGCCAATGGCGCATTCCAGCGCGTGGCCCCGTCGAGTTCCAATATGACTCGTCTTGGGTTGCGTCGGCGGAAGCCAGACCCTTGTCGCTGTCCTTACCCATGAACCTCGACAACCGTCCTCTAAAAGGCGAGGCGGTTGGTTTCTACTTTGACAACCTGCTGCCGGATAGCGAGCCGATCCGCAGGCGTATCCAGTCAAGATTTCGCACGCAAAGCCGAGATGCGTTCGACTTACTGGAAGCCATCGGGCGCGACTGCGTGGGGGCGGTGCAGCTGCTTCCCGAGAGCAAAGCGCCTCAAGACGTTTTCAGCATCCATGCCGAGGCGCTGGACGAGGCGGGCGTTGAAAAGCTGCTGATCTCGGCGGTCGCGACGTCGCGGTCGCCGGGCTACGAGGGGG
>JAJZUN010000139.1 GCA_021848555.1 Pseudomonadota bacterium
GCCCATTTACGGAGAAGGCTGGATGATCGTCGGCGACGCCGGCATGTTCGTGAACGGCGTGCATCGCGAGGGTTCGAACCTAGCCATGACCACCGGCCGTCTTGCGGCCGAGACCGTGATCGAGTTACGCGCTGAAAACAAGCCGCTTACGTCTAGAAACCTCGCACGTTACCGCGAGAAGCTCGATGACAGCTTCGTGATGAAGGATCTCGAAAAGTACAAGCGTATGCCGGCAATCGTGGAAAGAAATCCGCAGTTTTTTACTTCGTATCCAGAGCTTCTCAACCGTGCCGCCCACACGCTGATCGCCGTCGACGGCATCGACAAAAAGGCCAAGGAACGCTCGATCCGCAAGAGCTTCGTGGCTTCACGTTCGCGCCTCGGATTGCTAAGCGATGCATTCAAACTGTGGAGGGCTTTCGAATGATCCGCGTCGAGGAAAAGCTCTTTCAGAATCGTTACCGCGTGGATGCCGGACGACCGCACATCCATATCGGCAACCCCGATGTTTGCGCCTATGGATGCAAATCTAAACCCTGCACCGTCTGCTGTCCGGCCGCCTGTTATACGCAGGAAGGCGACGGGCGCGTAACACTCATCACCGATGGATGCCTTGAATGCGGCACCTGCCGGGTGATCTGCACCGAGCACCGCAACGTGCAGTGGGAATATCCGCGCGGCGGCTACGGCATCCTGTTTAAATTTGGTTGAGGTATGTCATGTCAAAGCCAGAGAAACATGTTAAGGAGGCCTCCGCAATCTTCAAGGCCTCGTCGGTGATCTTTGTTCCGGGCGATACCACCATCCAGACGAGTGCGCGCAACTGCCTCTGCGGCATGATCAGCCACTGAAACCGGGGCCCGATCAGCGCGGAGGTGATCATCGACCTTGCAGGCGGAAAGTAGATTGTGGCCATTGTCACCGACGAAAGCGTTGCCAATCTCCAGATCCGGGTGAGGGCGTGCCTGTGTGCGCTCATCAAGGCCTCCCATGTCGTCATCGCGGTTCAATGACCAACCAACACTAACCACGGGGTCATTTATGACACCACCCAGATCACTAATCGCGCTCGGCCTTTTTCTGGCGTTCTCTACTGTACATGCCGGCGAAGTGAAGGTGGCTGTGGCCGCCAACTTCTTGACACCGATGAAAATGATTGCCAAGTCATTCGAGATAGGCACCGGCTACAAGGTGCTGATCTCCGCTGGCTCGACCGGCCAACTGTATACACAGATAAAAAACGGGGCTCCGTTTCAGATTTTTCTTTCGGCTGACCAAAAGACACTGGCAAAGCTCACCGCACAGAAGTTGACCGTCCCCGGAACGCGCTTTACCTATGCCGTCGGCAAACTCGTCCTGTGGTCCGCGAAGCCCGGATTCGTCGACTCCAGGGGGGAGATTCTGAAACGTGGCGGTTTCAGGCACATCGCGATCGCCAACCCGAAACTTGCCCCCTACGGCGCCGCTGCGATGGAGACGATGCAGAATCTCAACGTCCTTGCCTCGATCGAGCCGAAAATCGTGTGGGGCGAAAACATCGCCCAGACACAACAATTCATTGCCAGCGGCAACGCTGAACTCGGGTTTGTTGCCCTGTCCCAGGTCATGAGTGGCGGGAAACCAGCGGAGGGCTCGATGTGGATGGTTCCCGGAAATCTGTATGCGCCGATCCGCCAGGACGCCGCGCTGCTTGCTAACGGAAAGGACAGGCCGGCGGCCGAGGCGCTCCTCAAGTACCTCAAGGGCGGCGCGGCACGCGCGGTCATCAAATCCTTCGGATACAGACTGTAATCGCAGCAACGGTCATGTTAACTGCTACCGATTTTACCGCCGTGGCACTGACACTCAAGCTCGCCGCCCTGAGCACGGCGATCCTGATGGTGCTCGGTACCTGGCTCGCGTGGCAACTCGCGCATACGCGCTCTTGGTGGAAACAACCGGTAAGCGCGCTGGTGTCGATGCCGCTGGTGTTGCCCCCGACAGTGCTCGGCTTCTATCTGTTGCTGCTTTTTGGGCCACACGGACCCATCGGTCGATTCACGCAGACGCTCGGGCTAGGCGCCCTGCCTTTTACCTTCTCCGGCCTGGTCGTGGCATCGGTGATATATTCTCTGCCGTTCGTGGTACAGCCGATCCAGAACGCATTCGAGACGGCTGGCCGGCGCCCGCTCGAAGTCGCGGCGAGCCTGCGCGCCTCGCCCTGGGATGCGTTTTTGACCGTCGCCATCCCTCTGGCGCGCCCCGGCCTTCTTACGGCCGCCGTGCTGGGTTTCGCGCACACGGTCGGTGAATTCGGCGTGGTGCTCATGATCGGCGGCGACATCGCAGGCGAAACCAAAGTGGCATCCGTGGCTATCTACGATCACGTGGAATCACTGCACTACGCCAATGCGAACGTGCTCGCCGCCAGCATGGCAACATTCGCCTTTATCGTCGTGCTGACAGTCGGCCTGCTCAATCACCGGCTAGCGGGGCGTGACTTGTGATCGGCACCGACGCACGCTTTACCATGTCGCTCGGGGCATTCCAACTCGACGCCGCGTTTTGCGCGCCGCCACGCGGTGTCACCGTGCTGTTCGGGCCGTCGGGTTGTGGCAAGACCAGTGTACTGCGCTGCCTCGCCGGTCTGGAACGTGCGCCCAAGGGGTGGCTACGGGTCAACGGCGCGTGGTGGCAAAACGAGGAGCAGGATCACTTTCTGCCAACATACCGCAGACCGATCGGTTATGTTTTCCAGGAGCCGAGCCTTTTCCCCCACTTGAGCGTGCGTGCCAACCTGGAGTACGGCCAGCGTCGCGTTCCCGGAAGCAATCGGCGCGTGGCGTTCGATCGGGCGGTGACGCTGCTCGGCGTCGCGCCCCTGCTCGACCGCAGGCCGGTACGGCTTTCGGGGGGTGAGCGCCAGCGTGTGGCCATCGCGCGCGCGCTGCTCACAAGTCCAAAGCTGCTGCTCATGGACGAACCGCTGTCCGCGCTCGACACCCGCAGCAAAGACGATATCCTGCCGTACCTAGAGCGCCTGCACACTGACCTGTCTGTCCCAGTGATCTATGTGAGCCACGCGCTGGAGGAAGTCGCACGTCTTGCCGATCACCTGGTGTTGATGGAAAACGGGCAGGTGCGCGCCCAGGGGCCGCTGTCCGAACTCATGACGCGACTCGACCTGCCGCTGGCGTACGGTGATGCCGCCGCGGCGGTGATTGAAGCGACTGTTGCCGCACACGACGAGAAATTCCACCTCACTTATCTCAATTTCCCGGGAGGGCGCATCACGGTGCCGCGCGAGAATCTGCCCGTGAACACGCGCGTGCGCCTGCGCGTCTATGCGCGCGACGTGAGTCTCGTGCTCGCGCCGCAGGGGGGCAGCAGTATTCTCAACGTCTTCGCTGTGTACATTTCCGGATGCACCGAAGAACGTCCGGGACAGGTCATCGTACAGCTGGACGCCGAAGGTACGCCGCTGCTCGCGCGTGTGACCGCCAAGTCGATCGCACAGCTTGGCCTCGCGCCCGGCGCACTGGTCTTCGCGCAGGTCAAGGGCATGGCGCTGCTGGATTGACCTGGCCCACGTGGCACAGCAACTCCGTATGCCCACGGTCGGCCGTCATTACAGAGCCGAAACCAGTGACGAGCATATATCGAACATCGGTTCGGTCGGCGATGTTTTCGGGTCCGTCTCGGCCTGTATTCGTTTGCATTATAAGCACGTTGTCGAACACCTGATCCAGGTCGCTACAACATGGCTCGAAGGCGCTGCCTTGTACTTTCCGCATGCGAGATTGCGCGCCGGGGTGAAATGAATCTGGTTCTGGATCTTCGGACAGATCCCGGCGGAACGCGGTGTGTCACCACGAAGGCTCTCTGGCTGCTTTCACGTTGACTTCTTGCGTTCGGTCCGCTTGGCCGGCTAGTTGCCCGTTCCCGTATCCGGATTTTCATCCTGGTCCTGGCCTGGCGCGGAATTGCGCCTCCGATATCGTTGCACAGCGCACACCCTTGTATCCAGTCCCGGCTTCAGCAACCGACGGGAGGAAAACCCTCTTCGGGGCCGAAACAGACCGTATAGTCAGTGCAGGCCTTGCAGCTTGGGGCCTTGCACAAATTAACTTCAGCCTGTTTGCAAAGCTGCTTGTAAAAGAACCTTTTCCACTTCATATTATCCGCGTTTTTTGCGTACAGCGCCCCAAAGTAGCGGCGCAACAGCCCGGACAGTACCTCGCGACTGGGAAGCTCCATATCCTGCCAGAGGTGATTGTTATCGAGGCAGGCGGTGGCAATTGCATGCGCGAGCCAGCGGGTTCCGTCCGAGTCGTCGCACCGATGATCGAGCAACAATTGCACGATATCCGAGAATTCGTCATCGCGGAGCGCTGGACACCCGCCACCGGGCTGCTCGAAACAGCGTGTGATTTCCCCATTGGCCTCTGGAAAATAGCGGTCTCGCAGGCGTCCGAGCTCCTCGGTGCCCAGGCCGTGTATCGCCGATTGAGACAATACTCCACCTAACGCCAGAGTCAGCGCGTCGCCGGGATAGCAGGCGGCGCCCATCAATGCGGCGTACTTATAAGTACCCATGTTAATCTCCGGCCACCTGCGGTACGTGCGTGTAGCACTTCTTCGGGCAGATGCGTGCGCAGGCTTCGCAGCCGATGCAGTTCTCGGGGTGTACTACGGTCATCACTTTCTTCTCGTATTCGCCTTCGTCGTCCTCGTCCTCGCCCACTGCCAGCACCAGCCGCTCGCCGTTCTCGTCAATGCCGACCAGCTGCAGTACATCGCGCCCGCACACACGAAAGCACCGGCCACAGCCGATGCACTTCTTGTCGTTGATTTCCTGAACGAAGCGCGGCGTCCAGTCGCGCCCGCTCGGTCTCAGGGTGACGGTCACGTAGCGCATGTGCTCAGCCACCAATTGCCGCCAGGCGCGATCGCATCTTGCTAAGGTTCCTGTAGGCCTCATAGACCTGCGCGGCGGCCTCCGGGATCCTTCCCCAGCCGCTCGGCAGATCCTCGGCCAGATCGTGCAGGTTCATCTTGAGGTTGGTGGCCTGCGCACTGAGCTTCTTGATGTCTTTCTTTAATGCTTCTACATCGATGGATATGCTTTGCTGTTCCATATGCTCCTTTGTGCAGGGCCTCCGAGGTTGTGCAATCCGAGTGACCGATCGCGAAATTCGCAGGGGCTTCCTCAACGGAATTTATCCACCTCAACCATATCTGGCCACGTCCGGGTACTTGTTCACCATCTCGATCCCGGCGACCACGTGTTTTTCGCCTTCAGAGGCAAGCTTTTCCATACTTTCAAAGCCGAAGCGGTGCACGTCGCGCAGGTTCCTGTTGATCACGATCAGCCGCCCGGCAATGAGCACCAGCCGTCCGAAGCCCTCGTGATGCATCTTGATCATAGGCGCCACCATGACATCGGTAGCGCGCTCGATGGCGAGCCCGACAGCGTTGTAGAACAACTCCAACCGCCATAGGGTTTCCGGATCGGGATCACCCATGACTGGTAACTCGCGGCGCTGCTCCTTTGTCAGGATATACGGCGCCAGCAGTTCAACGTCACTCTTGCCATCCCAGGAACCGTGCGCGTCCTGCGCGCGCCATTGCTTGATCAGCTCCTTCACGAACCGAGACTCCGCCGGATCGGTCGTCGCGCTTACTCCCGTGGCTATTGCTTCAGACATTTTGCGCTTCGTCGTCGAAATCAAATTGTCTCGCCTGCCCTTTCATCATGACTTTGCGTAACCACGGTGGCGGGGTCCCCTTGAGCACAGTTTGCAACCTCTCCAGGATCTCGGCGATCGTCTCCGGCTCCGCAACCTTGATCGGGTGAATCCTGTTGGCCACGACCCGCGCCGCGCCCGAACCGCCGATCGCGGCCACATACAGGATCGCGCAATCCCTGATGGCCTCGATCTTGGGAGCGAGTTTGTCCTCGTTGCCGTCCTCCTCGAGATTGCCGCCGAATTGCACGGCCTCGAGGAAATAATGATCCGTCGGTGTCACCTCATAGACAGCGATGTTTTTGGCCCAGCCGAAGTGCGCGTCCACGCGCTTCAGGTCCTGGGTGGCAAATGCGACTTTCATACGCCCTCCTCTATTAACTCCAGTCGCGCCGCTAATGAGCTGTAGCCGGCGTACGGACATCGATTTCGTGTCCGACCCGCGCCCGGGTCTCGGGCGTGTAGTCGGGGGAATTAGCCAGAAACACATTGCCAATTTTGAAAACTAGGTCGCGCGTCCCGCGGTACCCGATTGTGAGCTGGTGGGCAGCGCCGAGCCGGTCGAAAGTCGGCAACCCCATGCGCACGAACGGCAGGTCCAGCCGCTCAGCCATCTGGCGACCATGCGCATGGGTGATAAGCAGGTCGCAGCCAACAGCGCGCATTTCAAGGTCCTCGAGGTCGCCAATCACTACCTCCTCCACCGGCAGCTTTTCGAGCAATGATGAATCGGTGGTCGTAACTGCAGCGGAAATCTCGGCGCCCATCTCCGCCAACCAGGAGCCTATGCCCCACAACAGGTCCGGTTCGGCGCCAATGGCGATTTTTTTGCCGCCGAAAAAGAAGTGTCCGTCGAGCATCGCATCCACCAGCTGGCTGCGCTGGCGGCGGTACTTGCTAGGCACTGGCCGGCCGCTGAGCTGCGCCAGCAGCCCCATCAGTCGATCATTGACCTCCAGCCCGGTGAGACGATCGAACAGTTCGTAGGGCACGTCGGCTTTAGCCTGCAGCACCTCGCAGGCCGCGCGCATCTGCTCTCCGACCGCGATGGTGAGACGCGAGGCGCCGCATCCGCGGATGTCATTAAGGGTCGTTCCGCCCAGAGTCGTAGGACTGAAATCATCCGGCACGTGACCATCCAGAGAACCGGACAGGTCGGGCAGCACAATCGGATCGAACCCGAAGGACTCGACGATTTCGCGCAGTTCCTCGATGTCACCCGGCATCAGATGATTTCCAGGAAGGATATTGATCCGGTTTGCGAGCTTCGTGGCGGTCGGCTCCGCCAGCTGTTCCACAATGCGCGCCACGGTCTT
>JAJZUN010000140.1 GCA_021848555.1 Pseudomonadota bacterium
TTCTGTTCACGCTCAAGGGTTACGGTTACCTCAACGTGCGGCTCGGCAACCTCACAGAGGGTCGCGCCGCGCTCGGCAAGCTGCTGGAACTCGATCCGGCCGACCGGCTCGGTGCCCGGGTATTGCTCGGTGTTCTGGACCGCATGGGGGAGGATGATGACGACTGACATCGAAGAGACTCGCGACTGGCTGGGCAATGAGCTGCGCTGCGCGAACTGCGCGCATGCACCACTCGCCGCCAGCGGCGGCTGCGAACCCAAACGCGCCTGCGTGCACGACCGTTACGCGCGGCGCATCGACCGGTTCTTTGCCTGGAACCCGGCGTTGGCCGCCGTGTATCTCGATCATCCATATTTTGAGACCCGCGCGATTTCCGCAAAACACGCGAGCATTTTCCTGTTGCCGCCGCTGCTTTCCGATCCGGACGCCTCGGTGCGCTGGAGCGCGGCCGCACGCCTGCCGTGCCGTTACCTCCTGTGCCTGCGCTCGGATCCAGACCGCGAGGTGCGCATCCGCGTGGCTCACCGGCTGCGCGGCGCGGACCTGGTTCCGATGATGACCGACCCGGACTATTACGTGCGGCAAGTGGTGGTGCGCCGGATCTCTGCCAACATGCTGGCATTGATGATGCGCGATGCCGATGCCGAGGTGCGGCGGGTGGTGGCCGAACGCATCACCAGCGAATCGCTGTTGGCGATGACCCGGGACCAGGATGCGCGGGTCCGCCTCGAAGTGGTGCGGCGCCTCCAGCCGGCACAACTCGAGTGGCTGTTGGGCGACCCCGATTGGCGCGTGCGTTACGAACTGGCCGGGCGGCTCGACGCGGGCCTGCTCGACGCGCTGCGAGCCGACGCCGATCCGATGGTGCGCGAGCGTTGCCGTGAGCGTGCGGCCGGCCTCGCCGGGCCCCGCGAGAGTTGACGCCATGGGCGATATCAGCCGCGACAGCGACGTTATCGAACTCAATGGGCCACCGCGCTTTGAATACGGACAGCGAGTGCGCGCGCGCCGCACCATCCGCAACGATGGCACTTTTCCTGGCCGCGACATCGGCGAGATTCTCGTCAAGAAAGGCGACGAAGGTTATGTCACCAGCATCGGCACCTTCCTGCAGCAGTTTTACATTTACGGCGTGGATTTCGTGGCGCACGGTTACCGGGTCGGCATGAAGAGCCGCGAGCTGGAACCAATTGAGCCGGCACAAGCAAAGCCGGAGAGCCCGGCATGACCGACGCGCGCGAACCAAAATACCAATGGGGCCAGCGGGTGCGCGCCGGCGTCGATCTGTACAACGACGGCAGCCATCCCGAGCACGATCCGGACGCCCTGCTGGTGCCGGCCGGTGCGTCCGGTGAGATCGTGCAGACCGGCATGCACGTGGAATCGAACACGCCGGTGTACATGGTGGAGTTCGCCGGGGTGCGACACGTGGTGGGATGCCTGGAAGAGGAAATTACTCCGGAAGGCGGCGATGAATGACGAAGCGCGTTGCGTCGCGACCGACCCGGGCGAGTGTCCGCACCCGAACGATGTCGACCGAAAACGCATCGAACGCGCGCTGGCAAACCGCGAGCGTTACCGCTACGTCACGCCGGCGGTGCGACCGGCGGAGCGCGGTTACCGAATCGAGAGCCCCTGTTGCTCGCGCAACATTGACGAAAACGGCGGGACCATCGACATTGCGCGCATCGAGTATTCGCCGGGCGTTCTGACCTGGAGGTTGTATCGCCGGGATCACCGGCAGAATGATTGGGAGTGCTACGCGGAGTATGCGACGCTCGCGGCACTGCTGGGCGATCTGAATCGTGATCAGAGGCGGGTGTTCTGGAAATGAACGGGACGATCTATCTCGACAACAATGCCACCACCCGGGTTGCGCCCGAGTGTCTGGACGCAGTGCTCGCCTGCCTGCGCGACGAGTACGCCAACCCGTCTAGCAAGCATGCCGCCGGCGAACGCACGCGCCGGCTGGTGAACGAGGCGCGTGCCCAGATCGCCGAGTTGCTCGGCGCGCAACCGGCTGAGATTGTCTTTACCAGTGGTGGCACCGAGAGCAACCACCTGGCGATTCTCGGGGCGCTGGCACGCGATCCGCAGCGCCAGCACGTGGTCACCAGCGCGGTCGAGCATCCGTCCACGCTCCATCTGTTGTGCCATCTGGAATCGCACGGCGTGCGGGTCACGTTGTTGCCGGTCGATGCCCTGGGCCGGCTGGACCCGGCCGCCATCGAGGCGGTGATCGCGCCGGACACGGCGTTGATCTCACTCTTGTGGGCCAACAACGAAACCGGGGTGCTGTTCCCGGTCGAGCAGGCGGCACGCATCGCCCGCGCAAGCAACGTGCTGCTGCATCTCGATGCCGTGCAGGCGGTCGGCAAGCTCCCGGTGGACCTGCGGCAACTGCCGGCCGATTTGCTGTCGCTCTCCGGTCACAAGCTGCATGCCCCAAAGGGTGTGGGCGCGCTGTTTGTGCGCAAGGGCCTGAAGCTGCCGCCGTTGCTGTTCGGCCACCAGGAACGCGCGCGGCGCGGCGGCACCGAAAACGTTCCTGCCATCGCCGGCCTGGGGATCGCTGCGACCCTCGCGGCCGAGACACTGGAGAACGACATGGCCGCGATGTCGGCGCTGTGTGATCGGCTGGAGCAGGGCGTGCGCGAGCGCCTGCCGTTCGCGAGCGTGAACGGCGGCGATGCCGCGCGTGTCGCGAACACCAGCAACATTCGCTTCGGCGATCTGGTGGGCGAGGCGCTGGCCGCGCGCCTGGACAGCGCCGGCGTGAGCGTGGCGTTCGGTGCGGCCTGTACCGCCGGTTCGAGCTCGCCGTCGCACGTGTTGACCGCCATGGGCCTCGAAGCGCGCGGGGCGCTGGCCAGCGTGCGCTTCTCGCTCAGTCGATATACGACCGGCGCCGAGATCGAGCGCGTGCTCGATCTGCTGCCGGAAGTCGTGCGCGGCCAGTCCGCGGCGGCATGACTGGCCGAACATCCATCGACAAGGGGATTTGCATGAAGGTAATGATCCGCAGAGACCGCGAAGGCTTGTTGTCCGCCTATGTCCCCAAGAAGGACCTGGAAGAGCCGATCGTGGCCATGGACCATCCGCAGCTGTGGGGCGGGGTGGTGACGCTCGCCAACGGCTGGCGGCTGGAACTGCCGGCGCTGGCCGCCGACACCACGCTGCCGATCACGGTCGAGGCGCGCCGCCTGAGCGAATGATCATGGCCATCACCGACACGGATTTTGCCGAAATCGAAACGCTGCTGGCCGGCGGCGCGGCGAGCGCGGCGTTCACGGACGAATTTCGCAGGCGCTTTCCGGGGCTGACGGTCACGCGCTGTGCGGCCTCGGACGTGGATCACGAGGTGCCGTACCGACGCTACCCGGGTTTCGACCTGCACCTGGTGGATCGCAGCAATCACTGCTGGCGCATCACCGCCGACCCCGGGCGCGCGACCGGCATTGTGCTGGCTGCGCGGAGGCCGGGCCGATGAAGAAGACGTTTGACATCCTCCTGTCCGATCCGGACATCTCGGCGGCCGAGCTCGACGCCATCGGCGCGGTGCTGCGCTCGCCGCGCCTGAGCCAGGGACCGGTGGTGGAGGAGTTCGAGCAGGCGTTCGCCGCGAGTCTCGGGCGCCGGCATGCGGTGGCGGTCGCGAGCGGCACGCTCGGGCTATGGTTGACGCTCCAGGCCTATCGCATCGGTGCCGGGCAGGAAGTCGTGGTGTCGCCGTATTCCTGGCATCAGATCGCCTATGCCGTGAAGCTTGCCGGCGCCGCGCCGGTGTTCGCCGACATCGATTACTGGTCGGGTACCCTTGCCCCCGACAAGGCCGCGGCCCGCATCGGTCCGGCCACCCGGGCGATTGTTGCGGGCAACGTCAACGGCCACCCGGCGGCCTGGGGACAGTTGCGCGAACTCGCCTCGCAACGCGGCCTGTTGCTGATCGAGGACTCAACCGAGGCCTTTGGTTCACGCTACCAGGGCAAGCCGGTCGGCAGTTTCGGGGATTGTGCGATTTTCGATTTCTCGCAGCCGGGCGCGCTGGTCTGCGGTGAGGGCGGCATGGTGGTTACCGATGACGCCGACATCGCCGCGCGCCTGCGCAGCAGCCGCGCCCGGCGCATCGACGAGCGGTTCTCGGTGGTGGCCGGCACCACGGTGCCGTTCCAGGCCGGCATCAGCGATCTTACCGCCGCCTTGGGGCTGACGCAGCTTGCGCGCCTGAAGGACATCCTCGCACGCCGCAAGCTCGTGGAGCAGTACTACTACGAATACGTCAAATCATTCGAGGGCATCAAGGATCCGTATGTCGCCCCGGAGGTCGACGAGGTGCACTGGACTCTCTATCTCGTGCACCTCGGCACGCGCTTCACGCGCTCCAGCCGCGATGCCATCGTCGACGACCTGCACACCGCCGGTATCGAAGCGGCGGCTTGGTGCCAGCCGCTGCATCGGCAACCGGCCTATCGCGGCGCCGGGTCGCTGTTCGTGACCGAGAAAGTTGCCGACCGGGTGCTGGCATTGCCGCTGCGTGCGCACCTGACCGAAGACCGGGTGGCATTCATCGTCCGGACCGCGAAGGACGCCTCGATCAACCTCGGCGCCGGCGTGGCCATTTATCTCTAATCGTCAGGAGGCAGTCATGGAAAGTGCGGACATCATGATTCACGTGCCGTTCTCGCCGGACGGCACGGTGCGCGAGATCAGCGCGCGACTGGCGACCTTGAGCGCCCAGGACTGGTTCAACCGCTTGAGCAACGAGGCCGCGAGCGCCTACCAGGCACTGTCCGGCGGGCGCGGGTTGTTTCGCCTGTCGGCGCTGCAAACGGGGTTGTCGTGATGGCCGCGATCGACGATGTGTTTGCCGGTCTCGCCCGGGGCGCGGTCATTCCGTATCTGGGCCCCGGAGTGCTGTCGGCAACACCGGGCAGCGAAGAGCTGCCCGGTTCGCCGGCGCGCCTGGTGCTGCGGCTGATCGCCAAGGCGAGCGTGCCGCACAAGATCCGCAACAACCTCACTGCCGCGGCCCAGTTCATCGAGAACTTCAAGCACCGCAAGACCGTGGTCAAGGCGATGACCGAGGCGTTCGCGGCCGACGTTTCGCCCGGCGATCTGCACCGCTATTTCGCGGCGCTGCCGTACTTGCCGGTAATCGTCTCCACTTGGTACGACGACCTGTTGATGAAGGCGTTCGCGTCGCGCGCCGCCTGGGGCGCGGTGCAGGGCGTGAGCCAGTCGGAGCATTTCGGCGCCTGGGTGCAGTATTTCGACAGTAACGGCGCGCGCGTCGAGGAAGCGCAGGCGCGCGCCTGGGCGACGCTGCTGTACCAGCCGCTCGGCTCTATTGCGCCGGCCGCGAACTTCCTGGTGTCGGATACCGACTTCGTCGAAGTCCTGACCGAGATCGACATCCAGACGCCGATCCCGGTGCTGGTGCAGGAGCGGCGGCGCGACCGGCACTTCCTGTTTCTGGGTTGCCGTTTCGCCACCCAGCTCGACCGGATGTTCGCGCGCCAGATCATGAAGCGTTCCTCAGACCAGCACTGGGCGCTGCTCGAAGGAGCGCTCACGCGCAATGAAGCCCGGTTCCTGGCCGATCAGAACATCCAGCGCATCGACATGTCGCTGTCCGAGTTCCTGGTACGGGCCGGGCGGGAGAGCATAGCGCCGCTGGCGACGGCAATTTGATTTCACGGAGGTAAAGGTATGGCAGTCAGAATATTCTGCACATGCGGGACGGAAATCACGCAAGAGATTTCACTGTGGGACCGGAAGACACGTACGGTGTTCTGGATGGATGAGCACCCGCCGTTGTGCGCCGCGTGTGAGAAGCGGCAACCGGTGGCGTCGCTGATCAAGCCTTTCCAGAACTCTGGCTCCTGGCCTGCTGAAATCAGAACGAAACCGGCGGCGCGCCGCCGAGCCAGCCGGACAGGAACATGAGCAGGTGTTTCTTCGCTAGGACAGGTCGGCTGCATGGAAGGCGCGGATGGTGCGTGCCTCGGGCAGCGCGTCTATCAGCGCGCAGCAGCGATCGACTAGGCGATGGATCGCGTCTTCGACGCCGATCAGCCGGTAGTGCGGGTTGGCGACGACAAGCCGGGGTTCGCCGCCGGCGCGCGGTTGCTGTTCGTTGTCCATGGCGAAGCCGGTTTAGTCCTGCGCGTGTGGGGAAAGGATGATGGCGGATTCAGGGCTTGCCCGGTGCCGGGCAGGGCTGCAAGCGCACGCATTCTTCG
This sequence comes from Pseudomonadota bacterium, assembly GCA_021848555.1. The sequence goes on from JAJZUN010000140.1 coordinate 6,243, forward strand.
AGCGCTGGCGTCGCTGCCGCGCTGCCGAGCCCGAGCCATGCATGAAACCGTGACTGGTCAAAGCCGAATTCGCGCCAGCCGTTGGCCTCCAACAGCGGCCGGCGGATGAGCAGGGGTTCAGCAAGCAACAGCTTCATGGCCCTCTCGGCATCGAGCGCATCCGGCACCACTTCGCCGGATTTTACCTTGGGGCGTTGCGGTTGAACCACTCGGCCACCGGGCGCGCGCCGAAAAAGCCGCGCAGGCGTTCGTTGGTCCACGCTTCAGCGAACAGGTTGCGCGCGAGCACGGTGTGGCCCGCGTCTTCGAGCAGGTGCTTCTGGCGCAGGTTGCCGGTGCAGCCGGGTTTCTCGTAGGACAGGATTCTGGCCATGTCCGTCACACCGGCTGGATGGCGATGGTGGCGCGCCGGCGGCCGAGCGCCACGTCCACCGCCATGCGCGCCTTCTCGATGGTCAGCGGTTTGTGCAGCACGCCGTCGGCGCCGGCCTGGCGCAGGGTGCGGGCGTCGGTGGTGCCGGCCTCGCTGGCGACCAGCACCTTGAGGCCGGCGATGCGCGCCTTGAGGCTCGCGATCAGGTCCGGGGCGGAGGCCAGCACCAGCGCGGCATTCAGGATCAGCAGGTCCGGTTGCCAGTCTTCGGCCTTGTGCAGCGCCGCTTCGAGATCGGCGAATTCGTGGGTCTCGTTCTCGTCTTGCAGCATGAACTGCAAGGCTGCGCGGGTGATCTCGTCGCTGTCCACGACGAACACGCGCTTGTTTTCG
>JAJZUN010000141.1 GCA_021848555.1 Pseudomonadota bacterium
AGGGAGCCGATTTCGTTTTCGACCGGAATGAGCGGTGTAACCGGTCCGGGTTCGTGCTCTTCCATGGCGTGTTTGAGCACGGCCAGGGGGCGAAGCACAAAGAGACGCAGGAAAAGAAAGAGGGAAAAAAAGAGAAGGACGGCGACGGCCAGGCCGCCGGCAATAAGAACCCTTTGGTTTTCTTGTATCTGCAGCAGAAGGGTGTCGATGGGGATGGAGATGGAAAGGGCTCCACGCACTTGGCCCACCTGATAGTCACCGTGGCATTTCAGGCACGCGGGTTCCGTAAAGAGTGGAGCAATGTAACGGAAGACCGGCATTTTATCTTTCATACCGATCATGGTCGCTTCTTTTTTCCCGTGTAAAGAAAATTCCAGCAGGGACTTTTCTTCAAAGGAATCCGGTTTGTTGGCAGGGTTGACTGGCCTGAGGCTCGTCAGGTTGAACCAGTAGAAACCGCTCATCCGGGCGTATTCGGACAGGTAGCGGGTGATCAGGGCCGGATTTTCCCGGACGTAGCGGTTGCCTTCCTGGTCTTCGATCATGTTGTTTTCGAGAAAAGGGTTGGGCTCGATGCCCGGCCGCTTTTCGATGAAGACGCCGCCATGGTCCGCGATCCAGCGGCGGGTCAGGACGATCTGCCGGAAGAGGATCCGGGCCTGGGACTTCACCTGCTCGTAGAGCAGCTCCTGGTTCTTGAATCCCATGACCGTAAAGAGGGTGGCCGTGCCAGCAAAGAGGATTGAACCGGTGACGAGCATCAGTTTGGCGGTCAGGCTTTTTCGGATATGTTCTAAGAGCCGGATCATGGATCGGTTTTTTGTCCTAAGAACCGTAGTCAGCCGATTTCGTGCGCATGATTGATATCGGAGCAATCGAAGCGCTGCGGCCAGATGCGTCCTAAAGGGTGGAAGTGTAGTCGGCCATGGGCGGCCGCGGCCGCGGAGCCTTGGCCTTGGTCACCGTGCCCAGGGTCAAGAAGCAAAGCGGCTGTTCATGGGCGCTCAGCCCGAATAGCGACCGCATTTGCTGCGAGTACAATGCCCTGCCACTCGACAGTCCCGCGCCGAATCCCATCGCATGGGCGGTGAGCAGCATATTCTGAATGGCGCAGCCTGCGGAAATGAGCCGTTCCTGCGGGTGCGTAGCCCCCAGATCGGGATCGAGGCGCGCTACAACTAGGAGCAGAAAAGGACCGCGGAAAGCTTTCGCCCTCGCGTCCTGCTTCTGCACCTCGGTCGCGTCGCCATCGCGCTCGGTGAGCGCCTGGGCGAACGCCTCGCCCAATAGATGGCGCCGCTCCGGCGCGATGATGATCAGGCGCCAAGGGTTCAGCAGTCCGTGATCCGGCGCTGCGCCCGCAGTGCTTAGGATTTTCTCGATCTGCTCGGAGCCGGGCCCAGGGTCGCCTAGCCGCTTGGGCGACGTGTGCTGACGCGTATGAATCAGCGTTAGCGCAGCGTCCACCACTTCCTGGTCAGCAGTCGAATCCATTTCGATGAGTATACGCATTTTGCGCCGCACCGTGCGGGCGATAAAGCCGTAGCGCTCCTGAGCTGCCACCGCCAAATCGAGGGCCACCGTCCCATCGACAAAAGCCTGCATCTGGGCCAGTGTATGCACTTGTTCGTCGTTCATATCGATCACCATGCTCCACATCATGATCGACCTCAGCTTCATGGCGTTTTGCGGCTTGCCAGAGAAGGTACATGAGTGCCGCTTATGACTGTTAGGCGGCCGGTGGTGATGTTGGCCGCTCCGGCCATTATCGACTAAGCCAGCTTGCGTGGCGTCCCTCAAGACCTCAATGCAGATGCCAGCCGTCGGTGAAACCGCTTCTGGTTTGATCCAGTTCTCTTCTCAACGACCTGTACCGCGCTTGAAATTTTCAAAGATCTCTTTGACCGCCTCATAGAACCAGTAATCCAGTGGTTTGCCATCCACGGGCGGCGGTTGATCGGGCAATTCATCGCGGGCGAAAAAACGCGCGGCGGCCACCTCCTGCGCTTGTGGAGCCAAGTCGCCGCCGACGACGCGCGCCGCGAACGTCACGAGCATAACGCCCATGTGCGCCCGACTGTAGACGTTCAGCAGCTTGTCTATCACGACATCGCAGCCCGTCTCCTCTTTCACTTCGCGCCGGGCGCCTTCTTCGAGAGATTCGTCTATTTCGACATACCCCGCGCAGGGCGCCCAGTAATCGGCCAGAGGCGGGTTCAGCCGGTGAACGAGCAGCAGCTTGTCTTCACGCGTGGCGACGGCGAGAGCGACCACCGGCAACGTCCAGTGCAGTTCGTCATGCCGCGAGGTGGGCTCAGTAAATTCGACCCTGTAGCTGGTCGCGCCACGCGCAAACATGGATCCGGCAAGGGGTGACCACGGCTCGCATGCGGCCGGACCCTTGCGCATGACGACGCGCAAGTCGGCGATTGGTTTGCCGACGCCGTGCAGCAGGGCCGCAACGAACACGGCATACGTCCACCGGTGCACCTGTTCCCCGATGGCTTCGGGCGGCGCGCCCCTGGGCAAAATCTGGCCGCGCCGGAGATCGAGCGCGAGATTGACTACCTCGACCGCGTGCGTGAATAGGCCGCCTAGCTGGGCGTGGTGGTGGGACTCCGACGCCGGCAGCAATTGGACGAATTCGGCGAACCCGGCAATCACTGGCCGCACGGTCGCATCAAACACCTCGGGAGGAAAACCGAGCTTGGTGCGCAGCACATCAACAAGTGACTTCGTCCCGGTGCGTTCGATGAGCATGTCAAGGTTGAGCACCGGGAGTTCGCCTTCAGGCACCGCGGGCGGGACGGCATGCTGCGCGGGCGGTAGATCGATGACCCGCCTTCTGGAAAAGAATAGCTTTCCGATCAATTCCACCTCTCCGAAATAGGCATACCTCAGCTCAGGGTCTCCGGCTCTGGCCTAGACGGCGCAGCGAGGTGTTGCTGCGCGCGGTGCCCGTCGACATCAAGTCAGTGTTCCATATCGGCGACTGCGGTCTCGTCACGCTGCATCAAGTATTGCCGGTCCATCGAAGTGATTCCATCGTCAACGTGGCCTCGCCGAAACCACGTTTCGACTTGACATGCGCCTTGCCCTTTCTTTGGCCGCGGGCGCACATGAGGACGCGGCCGGCCCTTTTCGGGTAGAGCCCGTCCCTGTTGCACCATTCTTATTCATCGATTTTCTTCCCTTTGCCACATCGCCGTTCGCGCTTCGCACTGATCGGCGATCGGGTCGTGCGCTGAATGCGCAAACACCTTCTCGCAAGAAATACAAGCGATGACGTGGCTTCATTGAAGCCATGATTCGAGCGGGCATCAGCACCCGCCACCACTACGATTTTCGTCAACGTGACAACTGTGCGTCCGATCGAGCGGTACAGACGAGATAGACGGGAGGTCAATGTGACAACGAATGAGGGGCAACGGCATCACTCGCGACTATTTCTCACCTCAGTTCTCTGAGCGACCGTCCCCGCTCATGCCTGTTGAGACGATGCCGCAATGCGCTATGAAGTCAATAGTGCCCCGCTACACGCGATTGCACGTACCGAGTCTGGTTGAACCGGAAGCGATCCGCTGCAACCCCAACGACTCGCGCAATTCATGTCTTAGTGGACTTCGGATTCAGACAGACCTGGGAGCCGACCGACCAGGAACCGACGATTACGATGCAACATCGCACTACCCTGCTACCGATTTTTCCAAGCCAACAGGCAGCTTCCTTAATCGACCAACCCCGCGATCCCAAACCTGCAACTGAGTTCGGAACACCGCCGCACGAATGGAGGATTATTGCTTGCCTTCCAGCCGCAGCAGCGCGCGCACTATCTCAAGCACCATCTTCTTGTGCGGCTCATCGAGCAGTTCAAGCTTTTTCATCACCCATGCTGGCTCTACCGCATAAGACGCAAAGTCCTGCTTCGCCGCCCCGACCCGCTCTTCCTTGCGTTCGGCCTCGCCGAATCTGAGCCATTGCGGTGTGACTTCCAGCCACAAGGCCAAAGCCCGAATCTTGTCCTGCGAAGGCAGCGCCTTGCCGGCAAGCCACTTTCGGATCGACTGCGCCGTCACCGGCTCGCCGTGGTAGCGCAGATTGAATTCGCGCGCGACCTGGGTGGGGCTGTCCGTGTCGACGCGGATCTTGCGCATCGCCTCCTTGAAACGCCTGCTGAAACCCTGTTTTTCGTCAGCGAGAACCATGCTCGGAAAATAGCACCAAGCAAGGCCGCGAACGGATACTGTCGGTTGCTTTTTATGATAACTGCCTGTAACATATTCCATTGATTTGCACAGCTATCTGGCTCGCCAACTCGCAGGGGATTTGCGTGACTTGGTTCGGACACGATCTTTCGAAAGTGATCGAGCAGATCCCAATCGGTGTGGCGGTGACGCGGCCGCACGGCGCGGTCGAATACGCCAACCCGCACCTGCGTCAATGGCTCGGCTTGGGCGTTGAACGGGTATTGGGAGCGAATCTTGCGCGATTCAGGTTGGGATTGCGCATCATAAATGATCATGCTGCAAGAAGTGGGCTCGTGCGCTGGTTTCAGGCAGTGCCCACCGCTTGATGGAACCCTGGATGCCATACACATTCACGTTTGACGCGGCGCGAAAGCGGATAACTATCTTTGTGACTCCTCCAGTAAGTAAGCACGATGCACTCGTAGGTTTGCGTGAGGTACGTACCCACCCCGAATTCCGAACGGATTATGGGATTCTCATAAACGTACAGGCTGCCGACCGCCCACCAAGCGCATCGGGAGCTATCGAACTCGGTAATGTCATGAAGGTGTTTTTCCCAGGGCAAAAGATTGCCTTTGTGTCGCCCACTCCGGTAACGACTGAGTGGGCATTTCTCCTCGTAACAGCAAGCCCAAAAGTTCAGCTGTCGTATTTCAAGGAATCGAACGAGGCGGAAGCTTGGTTGGCGAGCTGAAATGGCACAAGCCATATTTCTTCGCGGGCCGCAAACCGCGTAATGCAGGCAGTACCTTGGTATGGGATATTGGAAACGGGACATGTGGCGATGGATGTCGATCACAGGAAGTTGGTCGATCTCTTCAATCTGCTAGGCGATAGCATAAAGGACTGCAAGGGGAAGGATTTTTGCGATAGCGTACTAGACAATATCATCCAGGACGCAAAAGCGAGCTTTGTACTGGAGGAAACGCTAATGGCGAAGCATCATTATCCGAAGGCCGACGAACACATGGCCGAACATGCCGCGATGATTGAGCGGGCGCTCAACTACCGAATTAGTCTCGACGTGAACTCGGCCGGAGCGTATATGGCACTGGTTCATTTCGCCGAGGTTTGGCTGTGTTACCACATCTTCTTCTTCGATAAAGAATTGGCAGGCTTCCTTGGACGAATTGCCTGAATACGCGTGTGAATCCGGGAAATCAGTGCTAACGATCTACTTCCATATAATTTGTCCTAACGACGCGGTGGTTTCCCTCTACTCAGACCGCGTGGTGCAGGAGAAACTCGACTTCTGCAAGGAGCAGAGAGCCAGAATGTGATCCGCATCTCCCGGCTCGGAACCGACAACCGGCGACGGTAGAATGATCATGTCTGCGCAGGAAGCGCAGACGCAGTCTGCGCGCGAAAAAAGGGAAGTGCGTGTACTCAAAGCCCGCTGAAATACTGAGTATTGAGCAGGAGGAACTGCGGGGCATTTCGCGCACTGTCGCCGAAATCGAGTGGTTGCTCCTAATCCTGGTGCTGCTGTACCAGGTGTTCGGCGGACCCGCAGCCGAGGACCAAGCGGCAATTTCTGCGGGGCTCTTCTTCTTCGTCGCGTTCGTCCTCAGCTTCCGCTACGCCAATTTCTACAAAGCGGAATCGCGCTGGAAAATAGCCATCGAAACCTTTGCGATGCTGCTGTTCATCACCTGGACGCTGTGGTACACGGGAAAACTCGCAAGCCCCCTGGTCAACGTCTATCTGCTCGTCATCATCACATGCGCACTTGCGCTGGGCAAACTCACTACGATGCTGGAGATGGCGCTGATCGCCGCCTGCTTCGTCCTGCTCGGGGGAAACTCCCGCTCGGGCGAATTGTTCTCACTCGCCTACATCGGCGGCCTGGCAGCGCAGCTTGCGCCCATGCTCCTCGTCGCCTATATCACCACCATGTTCTCCGCCGACATCCGTTTTGGCCTGAACCGGGCCCGGCTGCTGTCGGAGACCGACGATCTCACCGGCCTGTATAATATGCGCGGCTTTACCATCGTGGTCGGCCGCCTGTTCGCCCAGGCAATGCGCTACGGCCGCCCAGCCAGCATGCTGATGATCGACTCGGACAATCTCAAGGCGGTCAACGATCTTCACGGCCACGAGGCGGGGAACCGTCTGCTGAAAACGGTGGCGAAATGCATCGAGACCGAGTTGCGCCATACCGACGTGCTGGCGCGCTATGGCGGAGACGAATTCGTGGCGCTGCTGCCGGAAACGGCGGCGGCCCGGGCGATCGAGGTCGCGCAGCGGATCGTCAAAACGGTGGCCACCGTGCCATTGGACTTCGAAGGCAAGCGGATCGAGACCAGCGTCAGCATCGGGCTCGCGTGTTATCCGGAGGACGGCCGTAGCATCGATACCATCCAGGCGCGCGCCGATCGCGCCATGTACGTCGCCAAGGAGCAGGGCCGCAATCGGGTCGTGAAATTCACGGCTTGACCGCTGCCCCACGCAGGATACGACCGCCTTCGGCCCGCATGCGCTCGCATGCGGCGCGGCTTCCCCGGCGCGACCAGAACGCTCATGGTTGCGCGAACAGGGAAACAACAACTACGGGAGGGCACCGAAACCAGAGAATGCGCTACACTTATCCACAGGCCAGCCTATGACCGGCAGCCAAAAGCCCCTAGTCAAAATTCAACGCGCACAGCTGGTCAAATTTAAACACGCGCCGACAGCTGATGCGTGAGAATGGCATCCGCGACCATATT
>JAJZUN010000142.1 GCA_021848555.1 Pseudomonadota bacterium
GCCACAAGCCCCTGTCCCTGATGAAATACGCTGGTCAAGTCCTTATCACGTGAACGTGTTCGAGGCACTGTGTTGCGTTTAGGTTTGCTTGACCACGGTCTGACCTATCTTGCCATCACGTCATGATTGCCTGTGCAATCGGTGGAGATTCTCCCTTTGAAGTCTGTCACCGTTGTGCTGCTACAGCGCAAGGTTTTCCATGGCGCCGCCGGCCGGCGGTCCTTCCATAACCAGAGGCCGGCGGCGCTGTGGGAAACCCGTGTTCATGCCACCATCCCATAACCGGGTTCATACTCCCGGTTGTACGCGAGCAATGCCCAAAGAGTTCGCGCATTCTTATTCGCCAGCGTGACAAAGAAGGCGCGGGATTGATGCAAGTGGTAGGGCCGGTCGAAGTCGAGATAGCCACGTTCCATGACATAGAAGGCGCCTACCTCGACCGGCAGGGTGTTGAGCACATTGAACTCGTGCCGCTTGCCGTCGCTGATGTGAGTATCGACAGCAATTCTCGCCGCCAATAAACATTCAACTTTGGCTGTAAGAAATCCCGGGAGTGAAGCGACTAATCAAACGCGTAGATCAGCAAACGGATAGTTCCGATTCCAGTTGGTAAAACCAAAGGAAAATCATTATGGACAAGATCGTAAAAGGCATGATCGCCGGTTTCGCGGCAACAGTGGTTCTCTCGTTGCTCATGATGATGAAGTCGGCGATGGGGCTGATGCCTGGGCTCGACGTCATCGCAATGCTGAGCGGCATGATGGGCAGCGGTTTGGCAATGGGCTGGGTTGCTCACTTCATGATTGGCGTAGTCGTTTGGGGCGGCCTATTTGCGCTTCTGTCCCCCAATATTCCCGGAGGTAGTCTCTGGCTGAAGGGCGTGATTTTCGGCACAGGTGCCTGGCTGTTGATGATGGTGGCCGTCATGCCGATGGCAGGCGCCGGCATCTTCGGCATGAAGTTCGGCATGGTTGCCTCGGTCATGACACTCATGCTGCACGTGATCTATGGCGCCGTCCTTGGCGGCGTCTATGCAGCGCTGCAGCGCCGGTAGCCAGGACGCCTACACTCCTGCGACAGCGTGGGGGAGGCAAACTTCACGGCAACACGAGGTATACGATGACCCTGATCCAGCGCCTGCGCCCCGATCCTATCCCCGCCATCCATCCTCTGCCCGAATACCTTGCCGTCGGCCAGCTTGCCGAGCGCTACGCGGAGATGAAGCGGGTCCTGCAAGTACCCTGGATGGGCGTGGTGACCATGGCCTACGCCCATTACCCGACGTTTTTCGGAGAACTCTGGCGCGGATTGAAGCCCTTGTGCCAGAGCCGGGTCTTCGTCGAGGCTTGCCAGGAAATGCGGGACTACGTCGAGGCGCGCGCCGCCGAGCTGGCGCCGAAATCGCTGCTGCGGGAATTGGCCGAACTCGGCTACGCACCCCGCGAGATCGAAGGGATCGGCGCGATCAATGCGGTGTTTTCCCACGGCAACCAGCCCTACCTGCTGATCGCCGCAATCACCCGACACCTGCTCGAGCTGGGCAACATGGGCGGCAATGGCTCCTCCCAGGCGTACGCGGGAAGGCACGCGCCGGAGCAGACGGCGCCCCTGGTCCTGATGGAGGCCCATCACGCCGACCAGCCCACCCAGGCCGTCTATCAGGACATCAGGACCAGGCTGCAACTGCCCTTCGTCAATACCGACTACCGCGCCTTCGCGCGCTGGCCGAGCTATTTCGCACTCGCCTGGAATGGTCTGCGCGAGGTGGTCGGCACGCCGGCGCACGAGGCCATCTGCCAAGATTGCCATGACCGGGCTGCCAGGCTCGCCGCCGAGCTTCTCCCCAACCCTGGCGGTCTGTCGTCGGCCGCGCTGTGGCGTGCAACCCAGGCGGATGCGCCGCAAGACGAGATCATCCAAATGTGCCGCCTGTTTCAGTGGCTGTTGCCCGGGCTGATCACCAACGTCGCGTTCTTCAGGCAGCAATTGGGGGCGGTACGATGAAGCGCTCCGCACTCGCCGCCGATAAATGTTCAGCATCGGCTGTCAGAAAACCCTCGAGTGGCGCGACTACTTCGGTAAGCACTATGGAGCGCTACTCATGAACGCCACCGAGCCACTTCCTGCGCACATCGTGACCGGTGCCGGTCACAAGTTTCCTTGGTACGTGCGGCTGTTCCTCGCCAACCAGCGACGCCGCTACGGCCGCGAGCTCTAACCGGCCCGGCTCTGGGCGCGCACGCCAAACGTCTTCGCCGCCCTGTCGCTGCTCTATGGGGCGCTGGATCGCAAGCGCTCGCCGATTGCGCCTGCCCTGCGCTCGCTGATCACCGTGCGTGTTTCCCAGATCAACTGGTGCGCCTTCTGCATCGACATCAATTCCGCCACCTGCCTGAAGCGCGGTGTCGCCGAAGCCCAGCTCCTGGCGCTCGCTGAATTCGAGACGTCGAACCTCTTCGGCGAGTGGGACAAGGCGGCGCTGGCCTACGGCGAGGCCATGACCCGATCCGAGCTGGGCGTCACTGACGAGGTGATGTTGCGACTCAAGCGCCATTTCACCGATGACGGCATCGTCGAGCTCACCGCGCTGATCGCTTTCCAGAACATGTCGAGCAAGTTCAACGCCGCCCTGGGCGTGCCGGCCCAGGGCTTTTGCCGGCTACCGCCCAAGCCGGTCCGTTAAGGCGGGCCCTGCGGCGCTGGCATCGGACTCCCAGTGCAGCGCATGGAAATCGAAGTCGGCGGCGAGCGCTGGCTTGACGATCTGGAAGTAGGGGGAGACATCGAAATCACGCGGCGCGAAAAGGCTGTGATGTCGAACCCGATAAATTTCCTCCAGGCAGCCGGGGCAATCGGGCCGATCTGCGCTGCGCACATCGGTGAGCGGCAGGATGGGGTAACGGATCGATTGAAACGCGCGGGCAACCAGGGTCGAGCAGATGGCGCGGGTCGGATCGCCGCTGCCCAATGCCAGCATGCGACGCCTGAAGCGCCGAGGAACGGGCGGATTGGGTAGAAGAAAACGCGCCAGATCGATGACGTTGCGCAGATCGTATTGATTGCCGAGGCGTTCGATGGCGTAGCGCGTCAGCTTCCGGCAGTCCGCCTCACTCAAGCTTATCGGACGGCAAATCCGCGTGTTCAAACCGGCGAATTCGTCGATGCCGACACTGCGCACCCCCGTCACCATGTCCGCCTCGATGCAGCAGTGGGCGGGATTTCCACCCGCTTCGGCGAGGTGCGATCCGACGAACAGCGTCGCGTGCGACCAGGTGGATTGGGTCAGATACTTGATCGTACTGCTGACCCGGCTATTGCCCTCGACCAGCAGCACGTCGCCGGGCCTCAGGCAGGCGAGCAGGCGATCCGCGCCCGTCGCCGGTCCGGTGCCATGAGCGTGGCTGGTGCGGGCGAGGTAGCGCGCCAGACGTTTGCCCAGCCAGCCGAGAGCCAAGCCCATGGCGATCCTTATTGCGCCAGCAGAGGCTCCAGTTGGCCGCGTCGATCTAGCGCCGACAGATCGTCGTAGCCGCCCACGTGGGTCGCGCCGACGAACACCTGCGGCACCGTGCGGCTGCCGGTGCGGGCGATCATCGTCTCCCGGCCGCCGGGGAGTTGCTCGACGTCGATCATGTCGATCTCGGTGACGCCCTTGCTGCGCAGCAATTGTTCGGCGAGTCGGCAATACGGACACCAGCGGGTGCTGTACATGGTGACTTTGCTCATGGTCGTGATTCCTCCGGCTGGGCGCGATCGGCGCTATGAGCAATAGTCGGGGCGGGACGACGATTTCTTACATGGCAGCGGGTCAAATTTTGCCGCCGCGGTCGTGGATTGGCCGCCAGCGCTTCAAGAGCAGCGCGTTGCTGACGACGCTGACGCTGCTCGCCGCCATCGCCGCACCGGCGATCACCGGGTTGAGAACACCGAGCGCGGCCAGAGCGATGCCGACGACGTTGTAGCCGAAGGCCCAGAACAGGTTCTGCTTGATCTTGCTCCAGGTCCGTCGCGACAGATCGATGGCATCGGCTACCAGAGCGGGATCGCCACGCATCAGCGTGATGCCGGCCGTATGCATGGCGACTTCGGTGCCGGTGGCCATGGCGATGCCGACATCGGCGGCGGCCAACGCCGGGGCGTCGTTGATACCGTCGCCGACCATGGCCACGATATTGCCGCCGTTCTTGAGCGCGACGATGGTCGTCGACTTGTCTTCCGGCAGCACTCCGGCCACGATCTGGTCGATGCCCAGTTCGCGGGCCACGGCTTGCGCACTGCCGGCGTTGTCGCCGGTCACCATGACGGTGCGTATGCCCATCGCTTGCAGGCGTTTCACCGCCTGGCCGGCACTGGCCTTGATCGTATCGCCGAAGGCCAGCAGACCGAGCAAGCGCGGCGCGTCGGTGACATCGGCCAGCCACGACACGGTGCGTCCCGCGCTTTCGAGTTCGGCGGCGCGGTCAGCGAGGGCGGCGAGGTCGATGCCGAGTTCGGCCATCAGGCGCGAACTGCCTAGGCGCAGATCGCGTCTGCCCTCATGACCTACGCCGTCAGCCGACAGCGCGGCGGCCATGCCGCGTCCCGGCAGCGCCTGCACCGAGTCCACCGCCAGCAGCGGCAGCCCGGCGTCGCTCGCGGCGCTCGCCACCGCGTGGGCCAACGGGTGGGAACTGCCCGCCTGGACGCTGGCCGTCGACTGCAGCAATTGGTCGGCGCTCATGCCGCCGGCGGGAAGATGGGCGACGAGCTGGGGTTTGCCTTCGGTGAGCGTGCCGGTCTTGTCGAAAGCCACGATCCCGATCCGATGGGCGATTTCGAGGGCCTCGGCGTCCTTGATCAGAATGCCATAGCGCGCCCCGACGCCGGTACCGGCCATGATCGCGGTCGGCGTTGCCAGTCCGAGGGAGCACGGGCAGGCGATGACGAGAACCGTGACGGCGTTGATGACCGCAGCTTCGAAACCGACCCCGGTCAGCCACCAGCCGAGCAAGGTCAGCAGCGCGATGCCGAGAACGACCGGCACGAAAATCGCCGACACTTGATCGACCACGCGCTGGATCGGCGCCTTGGCCATTTGCGCGTTCTCGACCAGGCGGATGATGCGGGCCAGTGTCGTCTCGGCGCCGATTGCCGTGGTTTCGATGCGCAGCAGGCCGTCACCGTTGATCGCGCCGCCGGTGACCTGATCGCCTTCGGACTTGGCCACCGGCAGGCTTTCGCCGGTGAGCAGGGATTCGTCGAGCTGGCTCGTTCCCTGGCGGATGACGCCGTCGACCGAGACGCGCTCCCCGGGGCGAACGATGACGATGTCGCCGACCCGGACCGAGGCCAGCGGCAACTCTTGTTCAGCGCCGTCGCGCCAGACGCGGGCGGTGGCCGGGCGCAAGGCGTTGAGGGCGCGGATGGCGTCGGCGGTCTGTCGCTTGGCGCGCGTCTCCAGCCACTTGCCGAGCAAGATCAGGCTGATGACGATGGCGGCGGCGTCGAAATACAGGTGCGGCGTGCGGGCGCCGGCCGTCAACCACAAGTAGACGCTCAGGCCGTAGGCCGCCGAGGTGCCGAGCGCGACCAGCACATCCATATTGGCGGCGCCGGCGCGGAGCGCTTTCCAGCCGGCGATGTAGAAGCGGCCGCCCAGCCAGAACTGCACCGGGGTGGCGAGCAGCCATTGCACCCAGGCCGGTAACGCCAGTTCGGTGCCGAACGGGCGCGCCACCATCGGCAGCACCAGCGGCGCCGCAAGCAGCGCGGCCAGGGCCACCGGCCACGCCTCGGTCCAGGCTTTCGCTGCGGCTTGCGACGCTTCTTGCGCGTCGGTGTCGAGTGAAGGCAATCGGGCCCGATACCCCGCACGCTCGACGGCGGCAATGAGTTGGCCGGTATCGGCCATACCCTGCAGGACGCGTACGCTGGCCTGTTCCGTCGCCAGGTTGATGCTGGCCGAGACGACACCGGGCACCTTCGCCAGGGACTTTTCGATACGCGTGACGCAGGAAGCGCAAGTCATGCCCTCGATGGCCAACGTCACCTCGTTCTCGGGCACGACATAACCCGCCTTTTCAACCGACCGCTGCACCGAAGCGACGTCCAATTCGGCGTTCGATTCGATGGTGGCGGATTCGGTGGCGAGATTCACGCTCGCGCGGCTGACGCCAGGGATCTGCCCGAGCATCTTCTCGACCCGGGCGACGCAACTGGCGCAGGTCATGCCCTCGATGGCGACGGAGAGTCGGTAACTGGTTTGCTGGACGGCTGAAGTGGACATGCGCTGTTCCTTTAGCAAGGTGCTCGGTTCCGACGGCGTTGCGCTCATCCGGCGCAGCAGGAGAGCTGCTTCACGTCCTTGCTGAAGGTCTGCGCGCAGAGCTTGAGGCCTTCGACCATGGTGAGATAGGGAAACAACTGGTCGGCCAGTTCCTGCACGCTCATCCGCGCCCGGATGGCGAGTGCCGCCGTCTGGATCAGTTCGCCGGCTTCGGATGCCACCGCCTGCACACCCAGGAGCCGTCCGCTGCCTTTCTCGGCGACCAGCTTGATGAAGCCGCGCGTATCGAAGTTGGCCAGCGCCCGCGGCACGTTGTCCAGCGTCAGCGAGCGGCTGTCGGTATCGATGCGTCGCGCCCGTGCCGCGGCCTCGCTCAGGCCCACCGTCGCCACCTGCGGATCGGTGAATACCACCGCCGGCATCGCGGCGAGATCGAGGGCGGCGCCTCCGCCGCACATGTTGATCGCGGCACGGGTTCCGGCCGCCGCCGCGACATAGACGAATTGCGGCTGGTCGGTGCAGTCGCCGGCGGCATAGATGCGCTCGCTGCTCGTGCGCATGCCCTGGTCGATGACGATGGCGCCCGTCGCATTGACGGCGACCCCGGCGGCGTCCAGGCCCAGGCTGCCGGTGTTATG
>JAJZUN010000143.1 GCA_021848555.1 Pseudomonadota bacterium
GTGATCCTGGCGCATCACATCTGGGACACGCTGGTCTACCGCGATCCGAAGACCAACCAATACAAGCCTTCGCTGGCGACCGCCTGGCGCTGGATCAACGACACCACGCTCGAATTCGACCTGCGCAAAGGGGTGAAATTCCACAACGGCGACGCCTTCGACGCCGACGACGTGGTGACCACGCTCAATTTCGTGTCCAAGCCGGAGAACAAGTCGACCACGCCGGCGAACGTCCTGTGGATCGCATCGGCCGAGAAAATCGATCAGTACAAGGTCCGCATCAAGATGAAGAAGCCCTTTCCCGCGGCGCTCGAGTACCTCGCCGGGCCGGTGGTGATGTATCCGGGCAAGTACTACGCCAAGGTCGGGCCCAAAGGCATGAGCGAGAAACCGGTCGGTTCCGGCCCCTACATGGTGACCGAGCACCAGCAGGGGCGGCTGGTGCGCCTGAAGCGCAATCCGAACTACTTCAAGGACAGCCCCAAGCCGCAGCCGACCATCGAGACGCTGGAACTGCGCCTGATCCCGGATATGAATACCCAGTACGCGGAACTGATGGCAGGGGGCCTCGACTGGATCTATAACGTCGCGCCCGACCAGGCGAAACAGCTGAAGGCCGTGCCTACGCTCGCGGTGTCCTCGGGCGAGACCATGCGCATCGTGTTCTTCACCATGGCCTCGGGCGAGCAGACGCCGACCCCGGTGCTGAAAGACATCCGCGTGCGCAAGGCCATCATTCATGCGATCGACCGGCAGGCGATGCTGAAGACCGTGGTCGGCGACTCGGCGCGGGTGATCCACACGATCTGCTTCCCGGCCCAGTTCGGCTGCACCGACGAGGGCGCGCCGCGCTACGCCTACGACCCGGCCAAGGCCAAGGCGCTGCTGGCCGAGGCCGGCTATCCGAACGGCTTCGAGATCGACATGTACGCTTATCGCGAGCGGCCGCAGACCGAGGCGGTGATCGGCTATCTGCGCGCGGTCGGCATCAAGGCGAACCTGCGCTTCATGCAGTACGCGGCGATGCGCGACGCGATCCGCGAACACAAGGCCGGCTTCGCGCGCCAGACCTGGGGGTCGTTCTCGGTGAACGATGTCTCCGCCATGACGCCGGTGTACTTCAAGTTTACTTCCGACGACGTCACGCGCGATGCGGAAGTGCGCGACCTGCTCGACGCCGGCGACACCTCGGTCAAACCGGAGGTGCGCAAGGTTGCGTACAAGAATGCGCTGAAAAGAATAGCCGAGCAGGCCTACGCGGTGCCGATGTATTCGCTGCCGGTGAATTACGCCTACGCCAAGGATCTTCAGTTCCAGCCCTATCCGGACGAGATACCGCGCTTCTGGGAATATCGCTGGAAATGAGCGCGGCGACAATCCCGGTGCGCGCCTAGGCGCCGATGCTGCAATATGCGCTCAAGCGGGCGGTGCTGGCGCTGCTGGTGGCGCTGACCGTGTCGCTGGTCTGTTTCATGCTGGTCAACCTCTCGACCGACGTGGCGACGGCCATGGCGGGCGAGGGCGCGACCGCCGAGGCGATCGATTCGATCCGCCACCAGTACGGCCTGGACCGGCCGCTAGGCGTGCAATACGTAGAGTGGCTGGGACGTGCGGCGACGGGCGACTTCGGCGATTCGCTCTACTTCCGCACGCCGGTGGCGGCGCTGGTCGCGGAGCGCATGCCGACCACCATGTTTCTTGGCGCAGCCGCGCTCTCGTTCGCTCTGCTGCTGTCCATCCCGCTGGGCGTGGTCGCCGCGTTGAAGCCCAACAGCTGGATCGACCGGCTGACGCTGACCATCGCCGTGGTCGGCCAGGCGATGCCGACCTTCTGGTTCGCCCTGCTGCTGATGTTCTTCTTCGGTGTCACGCTGAAACTGCTGCCGATCTCCGGCGGCGACACCTGGCAGCATTTCATCCTGCCTTCGATCGCGCTCGGCTATTATGCGACGCCAGCAATCATGCGCCTGACGCGCTCGGGCATGCTCGAAGTGCTCGAGTCCGATTACATCCGCACTGCGCGCGCCAAAGGCCTGCGCAACGCGAGCGTGCTGTTCAAGCACGCGCTCCGGAACGCCGTGGCGCCGGTGGTCGCGCTGGCAGCGGTGCAGCTCGGTTTCATGCTCGGCGGGTCGGTGGTGATCGAAACCATATTCGCCATGAACGGCCTGGGCTATCTTGCCTGGCAAGCCATCAGCCACAACGATTTTCCGGTGGTGCAGGCGGTGGTGCTGCTGATCTCGCTGGTGTACATCGTGCTGACCCTGCTGGCGGACGTGGCCAACGCCTGGCTCGATCCGCGCATCCGCATCGCTTGAGGCTATGAGCAGTCACGCAGCCGCCATTGAAGCCACGGTCGCGGAATCGTTCGCCGGCCCGTCGCCGGGCGAACTGCTGCGCCGGCGCGTACGCGGCCATGCCGGCTTCCTGATCGGGGCCGGCGTGCTGGCGCTGATCGTATTGATGGCATTGGCCGCGCCCTGGCTCGCGCCGCAGGACCCGTTTGCGCAGGATCTCTCGCGACGCTTGATCCCGCCGGTCTGGCACGAAACCGGAAACTGGACCTATCCGCTGGGCACCGACATGCTGGGGCGCGACTACCTGTCGCGGGTGATCTACGGCTCGCGCATCTCGCTGCTGATCGGGTTTTCGGTGATGATCATATCCGGGGTGATAGGCGCCGTGCTCGGCATCGTTGCCGGCTATTTCGGCGGGCGCACCGACCTCGTCGTGACCTATCTGATCACCGTGCGCCTGTCGCTGCCGGTGATTCTGGTCGCGCTCACCATGGTGGCGCTGGTCGGCAGTTCGCTGATGCTGGTGATCCTGGTACTGGGCCTGCTGAAGTGGGAGCGCTACGCGGTGGTGCTGAGGAGCGCCACGCAGCAGGTGCGCAATCTCGATTACGTCACCGCGGCGCGCGCCATCGGCTGCCCGACCTGGCGCATTATCGCGGGCGAGGTGCTGCCCAACGTTTCGAGCCAGTTGATCGTGGTCGCCACGCTGGAGATGGGCAGCGCGATCCTGCTCGAAGCCGCGCTGTCCTTCCTCGGCCTGGGCGTGCAGCCGCCTTTGCCCTCCTGGGGCCTGATGATCTCGGAGGCGAAAGGCTATATGTTCTTCAGCCCGTGGCTGATCACCATCCCGGGCCTGGCTTTGTTTTCGCTGGTGCTCGCGATCAATCTGCTCGGCGACGGCGTGCGCGACGTGACCGCGCCCGAGGGCCGCAGTTGAGCGCTTTACTCGCAGGAGCCTACCCATGAGCAGAATCCAAGCGATACTCGCGGCCGAACGCTATTTCGACGAGGGCGGCTTCGTCGCCGATCTGGCGCGGCGCGTGGCGATCAAAAGCGAGAGCCAGAACCCGGCGCGGCACGCCGAACTTTCGGCCTATATCGAGGCGGAGATGCGGCCCTGGCTGGAGCGTCTGGGTTTTCGCTGCGCATCGCTCCCCAACCCGGCGGAGAAGGGCGGGCCGTTCCTGTTTGCCGAGCGCATCGAGGACGCGGCGCTGACCACGGTGCTGAGCTACGGTCACGGCGACGTGATCCGCGGCCAGGAGGGCGAGTGGCGCGCCGGGCTCGATCCCTGGGTGCTCACGCGCGAGGGCGACCGGCTCTACGGCCGCGGCAGCGCCGACAACAAGGGCCAGCATACGATCAACCTGGGCGCGCTGGTGGCGGTGCTGCAGACGCGCGGGCGCCTCGGCTTCAACGTCAAGCTGCTGATCGAGACCGGCGAGGAAACCGGATCGCCCGGCCTGAGGCAACTGTGCGGGCAGAACAAGGAACGCTTTGCCGCCGACGTGCTCATCGCTTCGGACGGACCGCGGCTAGCGCCCAAGCGCCCGACGATTTACCTCGGCACGCGCGGCGCGCTGAATTTCGATCTCAGCGTAGACCTGCGCGCGGGCGGGCATCATTCCGGCAACTGGGGCGGGCTGATCGCGAATCCGGGCATTGTGCTCGCGCACGCGCTCGCATCCATCACCGACGTCCGGGGCGCGATCCGCGTGCCCGAGTGGCGGCCGGACACGCTCACGCCGGCGGTGCGCGCGGCGCTGGCCGACCTGGTGATCGACGGCGGCGCGGACGGTCCGGACGTCGATGCGGACTGGGGCGAGCCGGGGCTCACGCCGGCGGAGCGGGTGTTCGGCTGGTGCAGCTTCGAGGTGCTGGCCTTCGTCACCGGCAATCCGGAGAAGCCGGTCAACGCGATCCCGCCGCGCGCGAGCGCGCATTGCCAGTTGCGCTATGTGGTCGGCGTGGACCCGGCCGACATCCTGCCGGCGCTCAGGCGCCATCTCGATCGCCACGGTTTCTCCATGGTGAAAGTCGCGCCGGCGCGCGACGGGTTTTTCGCGGCGACGCGCCTGGCGCCGGACCACCCCTGGGTTACCTGGACCGCCGCTTCCATCGAGCGCACCGCGGGCATCAAGCCGGCGATCCTGCCCAACCTCGGCGGATCCTTGCCGAACGACGTGTTCGCCGATGTCCTCGGCCTGCCCACGGTATGGATACCGCATTCCTACGCCGCCTGCTCGCAGCATGCGCCGAACGAACACCTGCTCGCGCCGGTGGCGCGCGAGGCCCTGAGGATCATGGCCGGCCTGTTCTGGGACCTGGGCGAAGCCGGGAGCGCGCCGCGTTGAGTCATGCTAGGAGTTGAATGATGGACGAGACGACGGCGCGCAAGACCATCGCCGTGCTGCATCCCGGGGAGATGGGCGCCGCCATCGGGGCCGGCCTCGTTGGGCGCGGGCATCGCGTCCTGTGGGCCTCCGCCGACCGCGGCGACGCCAGCCGCCGGCGCGCCCAGACCTGCGGCCTCGAGGACGCCGGAACGCTGGCGCGCGCGGTGCGTGCAGCCGATGTCGTGTTCTCGGTCTGTCCGCCGCACGCGGCGCTGGAACTTGCGCGCGCGGTCGCCGCCTGCGGTTTCGGCGGCGTGTATATCGACGCCAACGCGATTGCCGCGGAAACGACGCGCGCGGTGGGGCGCCTGGTCGAGGCCGCCGGGGCGAGCTATGTCGATGCCGGCATCATCGGCCCGCCGCCGATCGCGGGCGCCAGCGTCCGCCTCTATCTCTGCGGCGGCCGCGCCGCTGAGATCGCGCCGCTGTTCGAAGGCCACATCATGCGGGCGATCGTGCTGGACGGCCCGGTGGGCGCCGCCTCGGCGCTCAAGGTTTGCTACGCCGCCTGGAACAAGGGCGCGACCGCGCTGCTCGCCGGCATCCGCGCGCTGGCCGAGGAGGAGGGCGTGGACGCGGCCTTGCTCGCGGAGTGGACCATCTCTCAGCCCGACATACCCAAGCGCTCGGAAGTGGTCACCGTCGCCGCGCGCAAGGCCTGGCGCTGGATCGCCGAGATGGAGGAAATCGCGGCGAGTTTCGACGCGGCCGGGCTGCCCGCGGGGTTTCATCTCGCTTCGGCCGAGATCTACCGCAGGCTGGAAGGCTTCAAGGATGCGCCCAGACCGCCTGCGCTCGCCGAGGTGAAAGCGGCGCTGCGGCGCGGAAAATAGTTGCCGCTGTCAGCGGGTCAACGCGAGCCGGATGCCGAAGCCGATCAGGAACAGGCCGGCCAGCTTTTCCAGAGTGCGTGAGGCGAGCGGATTGGCGCGCACGCGCTCGGCCAGGAAGTGGGCCAGCAGCACCGCGCAAACTCCGTAGGCCAAGGTCAGCACTGCGATGGTCGCGGCCATGAACGCGAAAGTCGCCAGGCCCTGATGCCGTGCGGGATCGACGAACAGCGGGAAGAACGCCATGTAAAACACGATCGCCTTCGGATTGAGCAGGGTGATCAACAGCGCCTGGCGCAGGTAATGGTGCGGCTTGATGTGCAGCACCGGCGCGGCGCCCGGCCGGGCGAACAGCAACTTGCCGCCCAGCCAGGCAAGGTAGGCGGCGCCCAGCCACTGCACCGCGTGAAACGCCGTGGGGTAGGTGCCGAGCAGGGCGGCGACGCCGGCCACGGCCAGCCACATCAGGACCTGGTCCCCGAGGATCACGCCCAGGGTGGCCGCCAGGCCGCCCCGGATGCCGCCTTTGCCGGTCGAGGTGATCAAGGCGAGATTGCCCGGGCCGGGGATCAGCAGGAAGACCAGGACGGCGACGATGAGCGCGCCGTAGTCGGTGACACCGAGCATGAAACATTTCCTTGAGGGTGAGGGCGCGAGTTTACAACTTTATCCTGCAGCCGGCGCTGCGTAATCGACGCCCTCAGGCCCGCGCGCCGACGGAGTCCCAGTTCGGCGCGCAGCACGACTCCTGCCCGCGTGCGCCTCAGTAGCCCAGGGCGGCCCCGGTGTTGCGGCGCGGATCGTTTGCGCCGTAGAAGCGCTTGTTCGCTACGGGTTTGCCGCCGAGCGCGGGCGCGCCGACGAGGATCGCCGCGATGTGATTCGCCGGTTGCGGCGAGCCGAACTTGTGGCCCATACCCTCCAGGATCTTTCGCGTATCGGGGCTCAGCGCGAAATTCTCCACGTTGGTGGTCTCCGGCAGCCACTGCTGATGGAAGCGCGTCGCGTCCACCGCTTCCTGCAGGCCCATGCCGTAGTCCACGAGGTCGAGGATGGTGTGCACAACCGCCGTGATGATGCGGCTGCCGCCCGGGGTGCCCAGCACCAGAACCGGTTTGCCGTCCTTGAGCATGATCGTCGGGCTCATGGAGCTTAGGGGGCGCTTGCCGGGCGCGATCGCATTGGCCGCACCCTGCACCAGGCCGAAGATATTGGCTACCCCCAGCTTCACGGTGAAGTCGTCCATTTCGTTATTGAGCAGCACGCCCGTGCCGGCGGCGGTCACGCGCGCGCCGTACCACTCGTTGAGCGTGTAAGTGACCGAAACGGCATTCCCTTCCTTGTCCATGATCGAGTAGTGTGTCGTGTTGACGCCCTC
>JAJZUN010000144.1 GCA_021848555.1 Pseudomonadota bacterium
GAGCGGCGACGCGGGTGCGCGCGCGCGCCGCGACCGGGCTCAGGAGAGCTACCGCCAGGCGCAACGCGCGATGCAGGCCGGGAATCTGGCCGAGGCGTCGCAACTGCTGGCCGAGGCGAGCGCCCTCATGCTGGAAGGGGCGCGGCTCGCCGCCCCGGCCGAGGTAAACGGCGCGAAACAGCGCCGCGACTTCGACGCGCGCCTCGCGAGCGTAAAGGCGCTGCTGGCGGCGGACCTGCGCATAGGCGTGGAGAAGCACGCCACGCCCGAGGCCGAAGCGGCGAGCCACGCCGTCGAGTCCCTGCTGACCGAGGCGACGCAGCTTGCGGCCGCGGGCAAGCTCGCCGAGGCACGCGCGCTGCTCGACCGCGCCTATCTGGTGGCCAAGGCCGCGGTCAGCTCGATGCGCAGAGGCGAAACCCTGGAGCGCTCGGTGCATTTCGCCAGCAAGCGCGAAGAGTACGAATACGAAATCGAGCGCAACAACACGCACCGCGCACTGGTCCAATCCTTGCTGGCGGACGAACGCGGCGCGCAAAAAGCCCAGGGCGCGGTGCAGGAATCGGTCCAGACCGCGGCGCGGCTGCGCAGCGAAGCCGAGAGCAAGTCCGCCGCGGGCGAGTATGAAGGCGCAATCGGGCAATTGGAGCAGTCGACGCGCGAACTATTGCGCGCCATCCGCGGCCTCGGTATTTTTGTTCCAGGGTAACCCAATAGATGAGCGACTTGCGGCAGGTGGAACAGCTACGCGGACCCCGGCAAGGCAGGCGCGGGCTCGGCGCGCTGCTGCTCTGCTGCGCTGCGGCGAGCGCCTTGGCCCAGGACACCCGCAGTTGGCTGCCGCTGGCGCAGGATGGCATCCACGATCCCAAGAGCCCGGCGATCAAACTGCTGCAGGAGCCGGGCGAGGCGCTATCCAAACTGCCGGCCAGCAGTGCCGGCGACAAAGTCTTCTGGAAGGACGCGATCCAGCAGGGTTTGGTCAGACCGCGCAGCAATATCTACCCTGAAACCAAGTTCAATCTGCGCGACACCGACATTTTCCTCGATCTGAACGGCAGTCAGTTGCCGGTGCGCTTCCCGCACAAGGACCACACCCTGTGGCTGGATTGCGCGAACTGCCACGACAAGCTGTTCAAAAAACAAGCCGGTGCCAACAAGTATTCCATGCTGGCGATCCTCGAAGGCGAGCAATGCGGGGTCTGCCACGGCGCGGTGGCGTTCCCGCTGACCGAATGCAAGCGCTGCCACAACACCCCGCGCGGCGAGGCGCGCCGGCGCACGCGCAGCGCGCCCGACGCGCCCAGCCTGCTCTCCATGCAGGCATACCCCCGGTAATTCGCCATGCCACGACGCCTATCGAACGCCTCGAAGACGCTGGTGCTGCTGCTCGCCTTGTGCGCCGTGTTTTTCCTGGTCGCGCCAGCGCAGGCCGAATACGGCGACGTGGTCCTGAACAAGCGCGCGGAAAAAAACGGCCAGGCCCCGGTGGTGTTTCCCCACTGGTTTCACCGCATCCGCTTTCAGTGCAAGGTGTGCCATTCGGAACTGGGATTCGTGCTGCGCGCGACCGAAAACGACGTGCTCATGGCCGATATCATCAAAGGCAAGTCCTGCGGCATGTGCCACGATGGCAAAGTGGCCTGGGGTCCGGACCGCTGCGAGTTGTGCCATTCTGGCAAGCCGGGCCTGAAAAGCGGCATATTCGGCGGCAACGCCACCGGCGGCCCCGGAAAATGGTAGGAGCACCGGACATGACGATACCCCCCGAATGCGGCAGATGCATGATTAAGCGCGCCCGCAGCGGCAGCCTGGTTGCAATCCTCACGGCAGCGCTGTGGCTGAGTCCGGCCATTGCCGCCGGGCCGGCGCCTGGGTTCCCGAATCAGCCTGGATATCCGACCCCGCCCGGCTTCCCGACTCAGCCGGGGTTCCCGAATCAGCCCGGATATCCAACTCCACCCGGGTTCCCGGCGCAACCGGGTTTTCCGAATCTGCCCGGATTTCCGGCCCAGCCTGGATTCCCATCCGCGCCCGCAATAGATCCTGCCACAATTCCGCCTGCATTCGCGCCGAAGCCTGCGGCGGCGCCTGCACCGTCCGCCGTGATCACCCGCTCTGCGCAGCTCATGACGCCGGTGCTGTCGCTCACTGGCGCACAGGTTGCAGCAGGCGTCGACCGCACCGGCATGCCCGCGGTGTTGGCGCCGATGCAAGGATATCAGCGCTTCATCCGCCCCGCCGCGGTGGCGGCGCAAGGACAAGACACCTATATTGCCGATGTGGGATCGGGCGCGATATTCCGTTTCGATTCCACCCTGCAGATGATGGCGGTGCTGCCGGGGATACGGGCGGTGGTCGGCACGCGGCTGTTCGTTGCGGGCGATCGCTCCCTCTACGTGCTGGACCCGCCCGGACGGCGCGTGCTGCACTATGCCCACAACGGCCAGAGGCTGGGCGTTTTTGGCGATGCAATAAACCTGGGACGCCCGGTCGGCATCGCGTTCGACGAGGCGCGGGGCAGGATTCTGGTCGCCGACGGCATGTTCAACCAACTGGTCGCGTTTCATTCCATGGGCAGGCTACCCTTCGTAATTCCGCTGAAGGCCGCCGAAGGCGACCGGGTGATGGGCATAGCGGGCATGGCCATGGACGCGGCATGGATTTATCTGTCCGACCCGGTCTGCCGCTGCGTCGTGCGCGTTTCTCCGGAAGGCGTGGTGCAGGGGCGCTTCGGGGAAGACGATCTCGCGCTTCCCGGACCGATTGCGGCAGACCGCAGCGGGCGTGTATACGTAGTGGACGCCTTCGATGGCAGCCTGAAGGTGTTTTTCCAGGATGAAATGATTTACAATCTGCGGCCCACCGAACTCGGCCTGCAGCAGATCAACGACGTTTGGGTCGGCGAAGGCTTTATCACCCTTTCTGACGGAGCCGCCGCGCGTGTCGATGTCCTGCGCCTATTGCCCCCAGCCGCACGCTAAGTCCGCCGCGGGCCATACGCGGCGGACGATAACGCTGGCCTTGGGCTTGGCGCTGGCCGCACTGCTGGCCGGCTGCGCCACGCCCGCCCCCAAAATCTTGCGCCTGCATGCCGTGGACAGCGCGGAGGAAAAGAAACTGTTTTTCCCGCCGCTGCCGGAAGTGCCGCGTTATCTCTATGCGGGGCAGCTCCTGGGTGAGGTGAATTTCCAGGCGCGGAAAGAAGAGAGCAACAGCGCGCGGGACTTCTTTCGCTGGCTGGTCGGGCTCGGCGGCGAAGAGCGCCAGATAGAGCTGCAGCGTCCGCTGACGGGCGTGGTGGACGAGGCGGGACGCATCTACGTCACCGATATGGGACGCGCCGCGGTGTACGTATTCGACCCCGTGGCGGGCGAGCTGAATGTCTGGGACAAGGCTGTGGGTCTGATGAATTTTTCTGCCCCGGCCGGCATAGCGCTCGGACCGGAGGGCGACATCCTGGTGGCGGATGCCCAGTTGGGACTGGTGGCGCGGCTGAATCGCAAGGGCGAGACCCGCGGCGCCATCGGCAAGGGGCTGCTCAAGCGCCCAACCGGGCTCGCCTACGATCCGCAGGGCCGGCGCATTTACGTTTCCGACACCACCGCGCACGACATCAAGATTTTCGACGACCAGGGAAAACTGCTGAAAACCGTCGGCCGCCGCGGCGAAGCGCCGGGCGAATTCAATTTCCCCACGCATCTGGCCTTCGCCAACGGCGAACTGTACGTCACCGACACCATGAATTCGCGCATCCAGGTGCTGGACGCGGCCGGCGAAACCGTGAAACTTCGTTTCGGTTCGCGCGGTCTATATCTTGGCAACCTGGTGCGCCCCAAAGGCGTGGCGGTGGACGGCGAAGGCAACATCTACGTCGTCGAGTCCTACCACGATCACCTGCTGGTGTTCGACCGTGGCGGCCAATTGCTGCTCGCGCTGGGTGGAAGCGGGGGGGAAATCGGGCAATTCTACCTGCCCGCGGGCGTGTGGGTGGACCGGGGCAACCGGGTATTCGTAGCGGACATGTTCAACGCAAGAGTGATGGTGTTCCAGTTTCTGGGCGGGAGCGGCGATGACAAATAAGAAGAACGGAACGGTCGGGATGTTTATGGTTGCGGCCATGCTGGCGCTGTTCGCCACCTCAGCCGGTGCCGTGAGGAAATCCGACGTGCTCAACAGCAAGCACAATCTTTCCGCGACGGCGGGCACGGCTGCCTACGCGCCCGCGCGTACCGTGACGGCCGTGTCCGAAACCCAGATCTGCGTCTTCTGCCACACCCCGCATGGCGCCACCAAGGCCGACCTGGGCGGCGGCGCCATCATCGGGCAACTGTGGAATCGCAGGGTGCCTGCCACCACCAGCTATACGGGATATACCTCCTCCTCGCTCGATGCCGCCACCATCCAGACCGGATTCAACGGCCAGCCGGGCGGCAGTTCCAAGCTGTGCCTGTCCTGCCACGACGGCACGCTGGCGCTCAACACCGTCAACGTGCTCAACGGCGCCACTGGATCTCCGGGAGTCGACATTTCGATGACGGGAGCCGTCACCACCCTGCCCGCAGGCACTTATGGCGCCACCAGCGGATTCACGCCGGTCGTCGGCGCCGACCTGCGCAACGACCATCCGATTTCGGTGGATTTCACCAGCACCCTCGCCGCGCGCGACGGCGAACTGCGGCCGGTGAACAACACGGCGCTGCAGAACTGGCAGTCGGGCGGCGTCGATATCATCGGCAAGCGCGGGCCCGGATACCGGCCGGTGCTGCCGCTGGAAGACACCGGCGCCGGCGGCACGGGACAGGTGCAGTGCTCCGCCTGCCACGATCCGCACATCGTCGAGACCGATACCACCAAGGGCAACCAGAAATTCCTGCGCACCAACCGCTTCCAGGAAGCCGCGCCGACGGGAACCTACAGCCAGGCGAACGACATCATCTGCCTGGGCTGCCACGAAAAGAACAACGGCGCGGTTGGCACCTGGGCCTACTCGGTCCACGCCAATCCGCTGATCGCGACCCAGACCTATATCGCCGCCGCGGTCACGCCGCGCGGATTCCCGGCGAATCTCCCGGTGTGGAAAGCAGCCTGCCTGAACTGCCACGATTCGCACACGGTGCAAGGCGCGCGCCACCTGCTGCGCGAGGGCACCGACGGCGCGCTGGTGAGTGGCGCGAAACAGGGCGGCAACCCTGCGCTCGAGGAAACCTGCTATCAGTGCCACACCAGCGCGGCGACCAGCGTCATCACGCCCATGACCAATCTGGAGGACATCAAGACCGACTTCGCTTCCGTGCGGCGCATGCCGATCAAGTCGGCCGATCAGCCGGCGGCAAGCGAAATGCACGACATCGGCGGCAACTTCGCCGACGCGACCTTCGTCGATTGCACCACGACCACGAACAAATGCGGCGCCGACGGTGTGGAACAGCGCAGCAAGCTGGGTGCCGCGGCGGCAACGAACCGCCATGCTGAGTGCAGCGACTGCCACAACCCGCACCGCGTGGTCAAGTTCCAGAAGTTCTACGGCGCCGCCGGCGCGATCAACGGCACGCCGGATGCGTCGGCGACGCATACGCACACCGACACCGCCGGATACACCCACGACAACATCGCCTCGGGCGCGCTGCGCGGCGCCTGGGGCGTGGAGCCGACCTACCCCAACGCCTCATTCCAGAATCTGCCTTCAGGTTACACCGTCAAGCGCGGCGATCCGGGTACTAACGCGAGCACCGCGGTGACGCAACCCTATGTCACGCGCGAATACCAGGTGTGCCTGAAGTGCCATTCGGACTATGGTTATTCCGACAACAACGCCTATCCCACCGGCACGCGGCCCAATCTGGGCAGCTTCACCGGCGGCACGCCGACCAACACCAACGGCCTCGCGCAGTACACCAACCAGGCGAAGGAATTCCAGGCGCCGGCGGCGCACCAGAACTGCGAGAATCCGGCCTGCAGCCTCGGCACGGCCGCCGGAGCAAACGTCAACACCAACAACCACCGTTCCTGGCATCCGGTGATGGCCGCGACCGGCCGCACCCAGGCCGCGCGCCGCGTCACCACCGCCGGCGCCTTCCTCAATCCCTGGAACACCGGGCAGGGCACGCAGACCATGTATTGCGACGACTGCCACGGCTCGGCCACGACGTCAACCACGTCCGTGATTCCCAACGCCGGCAATTCCTGGGGTCCGCATGGCTCGGCCAACGATTTCCTCATGAAAGGACGCTGGACCAACAGCACGGCTGTCACTTCCGCGGTGTCGTCCGAAATTTGCCTGAAGTGTCACAACGCCAATATGTACAACTCTAGCGCCAACCAAAATACCCAAGACACCGGATTTTGGGCAGCAGGCAGGGGCGAGGGGCACGGCTTCCACTACGCCCAATTGGGCCGAATGCGCTGCAACTGGTGTCACGTGGCGGTGCCGCACGGCTGGAAGAACAAGGCGCTGCTGGTGAACCTCAACGACGTCGGTCCCGAGGTCGGGCTGGCGGCCGGGACCAACGTAGGCAGGGGTCCCTACACCAAGGGGCCTTACTACATGAATGCCTATCTCAAGATCAATAGTTTCAAGCCGAGCGGGCAGTGGTCACCGCAAAAGAATATGGGCGACTGCGACCATGGGCACGGGAACCCGCCTTGATCCGATGGTGAGCGCGTGGTCGCGCGGTCAACCTTGGAAAAATGGTGCGGCGTGACGCAAATATCTCCCGAGCCCCCTGCGCCGATTCGCCCATTGACGCTGTGGCTGCAGCGCCTCGCTTCGCTCAAGCTGACGCTCGCGATCATCGCGCTGCTGCTGGCGGGATCGGCGGTGGCGCTCGAAAGCCGCGAACAGATGACCTGGCCGCTGGTTCTGCCGCTCGCGTTGTTCGCCGCCAACCTGGGCGC
>JAJZUN010000145.1 GCA_021848555.1 Pseudomonadota bacterium
TCCCCTCCCCGCCCGGCATCGATCCGGCTTCGGCCACCGGCATGCTGATTCTGGCGCAGCAAATCCTCGTCGGGCTCGCCATGGGATTCGCGATGCAAGTGGTGTTTTGGACGGCGGAACTGGCCGGCGAGTTCATCGGGCTGCAAATGGGGCTGGGTTTCGCGACCCTGTACGACGCCTCGGTGCCGGGAATGATCCCCGTCATCGGGCAATTCCTCGGCGTCATCTTCAGCCTGGCGTTTCTCGCCGTCGACGGCCACCTGCTGCTGATCTCGGCGCTGGTGCAGAGCTTCGAGGTCCTGCCGCTCGCCCCGCTTGCGGCCGCTCCCGGGCTGCGCGCCCTGGTGGAATGGGGCGGGAGCATCTTTTCCTACGCCCTGACCCTGTCGCTGCCCTTGCTGGCCGCCCTCCTGATCACCAATATCGCGCTCGGGGTGCTGACCCGCGCCGCGCCCCAGCTCAATATTTTTGCGGTCGGCTTTCCGCTCACCATCCTGATCGGCATCCTCGGGCTGGCACTGGTAATGCCCTACTTCGCGCCCGCGCTGGAGCGCATGTTCCTGGAAGGCCTGGCGGCGATGCTGCGGCTGGCGGGGGCGCTGCGCTGAGGACAAGCAGGAAAACACATCGAGCGGCGGCGATAGACCTTGCGCGGACGGCGGCCCGTCCGCGCGGATCGCCGACTGCGCGCGAATGAAAAGCGCATCCGCGCGCAATCGACGATCTTGGATGAACCCCCACGCTGGGTTTGCTTTTCTCAATAACCGTGTTTTCTGTACGGATGCGCTTTTTATCCGTACAGAAAACACGGTTGGCGCGCGCAGCGCGCAATTCCAACCGTGGCGATGCAGCGGGATTTGAAGCGCCCGCATGCCACCATGCATTGAACGACCTGTCAGCGAGCCAACTGGATCACGCCCTGCGCCACACGCTGCGCCAGCGGCAGCGTGGACTCGATGCCTTCGGTGTATTCCATTACGGTGTAGCCGGCGTAGCCGCCGGCGCGCGCGACCTGCTCGGCGCGCCGGGCGAACACCTGCGCCGCCTCGCCGTCGCCGCCGCTCGCGAAGCGCTTTTTGCGCAGCGAGATGCGCACGCGGTCCGTCCCGAGCGGTGCCTGTTCGAACTGCCAGTTCGGCGCCAGCGGATCCACCGCCCAGTAGAGCGCGGCTCCGAGCAATATGGTTTCCACGCTCAGCGCCAGCCCGGGCGTGATGTTGTAGGTCTTGTCCGGGATCAGGGTACTGATCGACCTGCCGGAAGCGTCGAATACACCTGGGTTGCTGCTGACCGCGGCGCAACCCGAGGCCATCGCGGCAGCGAGGCAGGCTGCCGCCAGCGCCGCCTCGCGTCCGGTGTGGCGTATGCGTGCCATGGTCATGCTCACAGGTAATTGAACAGGGTCAGCCCCGAGACTTTGGCGAAGGATTTCTGCGCCGCTTCGAGGTTCACCTGCTGCTGCGACAATTCGGCTGCCGCCTGCGCATAGTCAAGATCCTGCAGGCCGGACAAGGTCTGGCTGTAAAGCAGGGCCCGGTCGTCACCGGCGCTTTTCACCGAATCGAGCTCTCTCAGGCGCGACCCGGTCGACGTGCGCACGGTGAGTACATTTTCCATGGCGTTATCCAGATTGCGTTGCACGCTGGCGAGTCCATTGGCCAGCGGCGCGCCGCTGGGCGAGGTCTGCAGCAGGCGGATGAGGTCATCGAGGGTCTGGAACACGCTTTGGCTCGTGCTCGCCTTGATGCTGAAGCTGTCGCCATTGGCAGGCGCTCCGGATATGCTCACGCGCGCGCCGAAGTCCACTGGCGCGTCCGTTCCAAGGTTGATGTCGGAGCCGCTGGTGTAGGGTCTGCCCGCGGCCAGAACGACGGGCACCGCCGGCGCGTTATCGACGATATTGTAGGTGGTGACGCCGCCGCTTACCGTGAATACCACGCTCAGATTCTTGCTGTTTGCCGGGTTGCCCCACTTCGACGCGTCGAGTACGGTGCCGGCATCGATCACCGCCGAGCCGCCGTTGGCCGCCGCCCGAGTGGCGAAAGTGCCGTTGCCTCCGGGAATGCGCTGAAACACATCGACGCCGGCGTCGCTGACCGCGATCTGGCGCGAGGGGCTGACCTGGATCAGGCGCTGCCCCTGGTCGCCGCTGTAGTCCACCTTCCCCGGGGCCGACTCGCTGAACGGGCGGATGCCGCCCTGGTAGCCGGAAAACATATATTGGCCGCTGCCGTCGGTGCTGTTGGCCAGGCCGAGCAACTCCTGATACCTGCCGCGCAACGCGTCCGCCAGAATGGCACGGTCGCTCGGGTTGAGCGTCGCATTGCCGGCCTGTATCACTACATCCCTCACGTCCTGCAGCAGTCCGGAGACGCTGCCCAGGACGGACTCTTCCAGCGCCAGGCTGTCGCCGGCGGCGGCGCTGTTGGTGGTGTACTGCTGGTTCAGCGACTGCGATTGCGACACTTCGAGCACGCGCGCCGCGGCCACCGGATCGTCGGCCGGAGTCAGGATGCGCCGTCCGCTGGAGATCTGCTGCTGCACCTGCATCAGCTTTCCCGTTTGCTCCTGCATGGCGCGTATGCCCGCATCGTAAATCGCGCTGGTACTGATACGCATGAACTGCTCCTTAGTGTCTGCAATAAACGCGGGGATCTATCCCCTCGTGCCCGGCCAAATCAGGGGCCGCTCCGCCAATGCTTGAATGGCCTCTCATCGCCCCAGATCCAGCACCGTCTGGAACAGGGTGCTGGCGATCTGCATCATCTTGCCCGAGGCCTGATAAGCCTGCTGGTAGCGCAGGAGGTTGGCGGCCTCCTCGTCGAGGTTCACCCCCGACACCGACTGCTGCGCCTGCCTGGTCTGCGCAATCATGTTCGCCTGCGCCTTCGCCGTCACCTCCATTTGCCTGGTGGTGTTGCCGACCTGGCTCACCAGCTGGCTGTAAGCCCCCTGAAACGAGGCCGTGGGCTGGCTGCCGCTGCCTGCGCTCTGCCCCAGGGTATTGGCCGTCTGCAGCGCGCCGAGCGCGAGCGCATTGCGGTTGTCGGAGACGCCGTTCTTGTTGCGCTTGATCGTGAACACGTCGCCGTCGGCCGGCGTGCCCGAGATGGTGAAGCTGACGCCCTTGAAACTGATCGCGCCACCTGGTGGGCTATACGCGAACGGACCGGCCACCGGCGCCACGTCGCCGGCAACATCGAACTGGCCCGCCGCCGCATTGAACCTCAGCGTAACGGTTGCCCCAAGCGCAGGCAGATTGGCGACGCTGGAGACGCTGCCCGCGGATATGCTTGCGCTGCCGCTGTTCGTGAGTTCGGCGCCGGTGCGGATCGGCGAGGCCGCCGCGATCGCGGCAGGATCCGTCAGCGCCACTGCGATGCTCCCCGCGCCGGACCGGGTCGGCTCGATCAGCCAGCTGTCGTTCAGCGCAGCCCCCGCCGACAGGGTCAGGGTCATGCCGTCCGCATCGAAACTGTGGGGGTAACCGCCCGCGGTCGAAAACGTGACCGGAGTCTGAAGACCATCGGTGACCCGGGTAAGCGTGAAGTTTTCGTTGCCGAGGGCAGCGCCGTTGTACTGCAGCCGGTAGTCGCTGGTAGTAAGCGCGCCGACGTTCTGCAGCGCAGCGGCTACGGTGGCGGCGCCGGCGTTACTTGAACTGGGCAGCACCGTCGGGCCCGCAATGGTAAAGAGTTCTTTTCCCAGATCGCCATTTAGATCCTGGCCGAGCACATGCTGATCGTTGAAGGTCTGCGCCACGCCCATGGCCACCCGCCCGAGGCTGTTTTGCACTGCGTCGAGCGAGTCGCTGCGGAAGCTGAGCAGCCCGCCCAGCCTTCCGCCCTGGATGCTGGACGACGAGATCAGCCCGACCGCCGCGCCGTTCCGGTAGCCCACTTCGACGCGTTGCGGATCCTCTAGCGAACGGCCGGCAACCAGGGCGAAGGTGGTGCTGCCGACGACCACCGGCTGGCCGTTGCCGACGAAAACGTCGTAGCTGCCGTTGCTTTCCTTCACCACCGAAGCGCGTACTTCCTGATTGAGCGCGGCGACCAGCGCATCGCGCTGGTCGCGCAGGTCGTTGGCCGGCTGCTGCGCGGTCGCGCTCTCTACCGCGAGTATGCTCTGGTTGAGTCCCGCAATCTGCTGCGCGTACTGGTTGATCGAGGCGATGCTGCTGGTGATTTGAGAGTTGATGCCGGCGCGGATTTCCGCGATCTGCTGGTCCAGGTCCTGGAAGCGCGCGCTGAGCGCGTTCGCCGACGACAGCAGCGACTGGCGCGAGGGCACGGATTCCGGATGCGCGGCGACGTCCGCGACCCCGCTGAAGAACCCCTGCAGCGCCGGCGCAAGGCCGGCACTCGGGTCGCCGAGCAGGGTGTCGAGCTGTTTGATCTGCGCGTAGTAGGCGTCCAGCTGGCTGCCTTGCGTCTGCGCCAGCGTAAGCTGGTTCGACAATGCGTCGCTGTAAATGCGCTTCACCGTGGCCACCGCCACGCCCTGACCGAGAAAGCCCACCCCGGTGAACTGCGGGATGTTGCTCACCTGGACGACTTCCTGGCGGGTGAACCCGGGAGTCGAGGCGTTGCTGATGTTGTGCCCGGTCGTGACCAGCCCGGCCTGAGCCGCGGTCAAGCCGCTTATGCCGATGCCGAAAATGCTGTTTCCCATTCAGGCAGTCCCCGACTTGTCAGTAATCAACGGCAATTTCGCGGAAGAATTGAATGGCGCGCAATCCATGCCACCTTCCCCTCAAGCCATGATGGTGCGGCGCATGCGCGCGCCATTCAGAATGCTGGTGAGCTTGTCGGCATAACGCGGGTCGGTGGCGTAGCCGGCGCGCTGCAGTCCCTGGGCGAATCCCGCGCTGTCGCGCTGCTTGAGCACCGCGGCATAGCGCCGGTTGCCCTGCATCAGGGCGGCGTAGTCCTGGAACGCCTCGGCATACGATCCGTAGGCGCGGAACTTCTGCAGCACCTTGCGCGGCACCCCGCCCGCGTATTCGGTGGTCATGACCTCGACGCTCGGGCCATTCCAGCTCTTCCCGGCCTTGATGCCGAACAGGTTGTGGCTCTGGCTGCCGTCGGCGGCGCGTATCTCGTGTTTGCCCCAGCCGCTCTCCAGCGCCGCCTGCCCGAGCAGGAAGCGCGCCGGAATTCCGGTCGCAGCGCTCGCCTGCAGCGCGTGTTCCTTCATGCGCGAGAGGAAATCCTGTCCGCGCTCCATGTCCTCGGTCCTGAGCTCCCCCGGCACCGCCCGCGGCTTGGGGGTCGCGGCCGGCACCGGCACATTCTCTGCCGGCGCGGCCTCGGCCCCGGTCACCGCAGCGCGATTGCGCGTCAGCTGGCGCAGCATGACGTCGGCCAGGCCTATCCCTTTGGCCGACAGGCTTTGTGCCATCTGCTGGTCCAGCATCGCGGTGTAGCTGCGCGTCTGGTCGCTGTCCATCGGACCGTCCTGCGGCGTCGCCTCGCGCATGGTCTTCAGCAGCGTGTGCAGAAACACCGCCTCGAATTGCTGCGCCACGCCTTTGAGGGCCTGGTCCGGATTCTGCCTGGCCTGCAAGCGCAGCGCGTCCAGTCCGTGCGCATCGAGCACGAGTTTGCCGCTGAGATTGTTGGCCTGGATCATGAAGACTGCCCCCTTTCGATTGATTGCGCGCCGACCATGTCCCGCGCGTCAGATGATTTCCAGCTCGGCGCGCAGGGCACCGGCGGCTTTCATCGCCTGCAGGATGGACAACAGGTCCTGCGGCGTCGCGCCGATGGCGTTGAGCGCCTTGACCACCTCGCCGAGCGAAGCCCCCTGCTGCACCAGCGACAGGCCGCCCTTGTCGGAACGGATTTCGATTTGCGTGCGCTCGGCCTGCACCGTCTGCCCCTGGCTCGAGAATGGCGCGGGCTGGCTGATCACCGGTTCGCTGCTGACGACCACCGTCAGGTTGCCATGCGCCACGGCAAAGGCATCCACCATCACCGTCTGGTTCATCACCACCGAGCCGGTGCGGGCGTTGACCACCACCTTGGCGCTGGTCTGCGCCGGCGTCACCTCCAGGCTCTCGATCTGGGAAAGAAAGGTCACACGCTCGTCGATCACCGCCGGCGCGCGCACCTTGATCATGCGCCCGTCCACCGCCACCGCGGTGCCCGGCGCGAAGCGGCCATTGATCGCGTCGACGATGCGGCGCGTGGTGCTGAAATCGGTGATGTTCAGCTCCAGGTTGATGTGTTCCCCCTGCCCCAGTTCGGTCGGCACGCCGCGCTCCACCGTGGCGCCGCCGCTGATCCGGCCCACGCTCAGGTGATTGACCTGGACGCTGGTGCTGCCGCTCGCGGAACTTGCCCCCACTCCGCCCACCAGGATGTTGCCTTGCGCCACCGCGTAAATCTGGCCGTCGCCCCCTTTCAGCGGCGTCATCAGCAGCGTGCCGCCGCGCAGGCTCTTGGCATTGCCCATGGAAGACACCGTGACGTCGATAGTCTGCCCCGGCCGCGCGAAGGCCGGCAGCGCCGAGGTCACCATCACGGCGGCGACGTTCTTCAGCTGCAGGCTGGTCCCCGCCGGCAGGCTGACGCCCAGCTGCGTCAGCATGTTGATCACGCTCTGAACCGTGAACGGCGTCTGCGTCGTCTGGTCGCCGCTGCCGTCCAGGCCCACCACCAGGCCGTAGCCGATCAGCTGGTTGCTGCGCACCCCCTGGATCGACACCAGATCCTTGATGCGATCGGCCCGCGCGGCGCCGCAGGCGAGCAGCAGCACGAGGAGCAGGCAGGTTCGGTAGGCTTTCATGTTGATCTCTTTTATTTCCGCGGCTAGAACGCCAGGAACGACAGGAAGAAACGCGCCAGCCAGCCCATGGTCTGGGCCTCGTCGATGTA
>JAJZUN010000146.1 GCA_021848555.1 Pseudomonadota bacterium
CTTGCTCACGTCCCCGCCCAGGGTCGCGATTTCGCGCACCATCGTGGCGGAAACGAACATATGCTGTTCGCCGGGGGTCAGGAACAGGGTTTCCACATCCGGGTAAAGGTTGCGGTTCATCCCCGCTAGCTGGAATTCGTATTCGAAGTCGGACACGGCGCGCAATCCGCGCAGCACGACGCGTGCGTTCTGCGAGCGGATGAAATTCATCAGCAGGCCGCGAAAGCTCTCGACGCGCACATTGGTATAAGCCGACAGAACTTCGCGCGCCATGGCCACGCGCTCGTCCAGCGTGAAGAACGGCTGCTTGCCCCGGCTGTCGGCGACGCCGACGATCAGTTCGTCGAACACCATGGCCGCGCGCCGCACCAGGTCCTCGTGGCCGCGAGTAAGGGGATCGAAAGTCCCCGGATAGACCGCCCTAGTCGCCATATGTCACCAAAGTGTAGTGCACCTGTCCGGCGCGTCCCTGCTTGAGCACGCGCCAGCCGTCCGACGGCGCGAAGGCCGTCGCGCCTTCGACGTAGATTCGCGCCCCTGGCCGCAGCAGCGGCACGACCCGCGTCAGGGCCAGCGCCAGCAGGTTCGAACGAAACGGCGGGTCGAGAAATATCAGGTCGAAGCGCGCCGCCGCGTCCGATGCAGCGGCCGAGGCGAATTCTAGCGCATCCGCGCAATGTACCCGCAGGTTTTTCGCTCCGAGCAGGCTGGCGTTGCTGCGCAGCGCCGCGCATACGCTGCGGCTTTTTTCCACCATCACCACCGAGGCCGCGCCGCGTGACAGCGCCTCGAATCCCAGCGCGCCGCTGCCGGCGAACAGATCGAGACAGACGAGGCCGGACAGGTCCTGTCCCAGCCAGTTGAACAGCGTTTCGCGCACGCGATCGGCGCTGGGTCGCAGGCCTTCATGATCTGGAAAGCCGATGCGGCGGCTGCGCCATGCGCCGCCGATGATACGGACCTGGTTAGTTTTCGCCACTTCCGACGACGACCGTCACCAGATGTTCCGCCCGCACGCGCCGCGCGAACGCCGCGCGGACCTGGTCCACGCTCACTTTCTCTATCTGCGCCGCGAAATCGTCCAGCCAGCTGAGCGGCAGTTGATAGAAGCCGATCAGCGCGACCTGATCCAGCAGTTTGCGGTTGCTGTCTATGCGCAGCGCGAAACCGCCGACCAGATTCTGTTTCGCCGCTTTGAGTTCGGCCGCGCTCGGGCCGCGCGCGAGGAATTCGTCGACGACGGCGCGCACCCGCGCCAGCGCCTCCCCGGCCTGCTCTTTCTTGGTCTGCAGCCCGATCTGCAGCGGCCCTTCCTGCGCCAGCGGCAGGAAGTAACTGTAGATCTTATAGGCGTAGCCGCGCTTCTCGCGGACCTCCAGGTACAGACGTGATACGAAACCGCCACCGCCGAGGACGTAGTTGCCCACCAGCAGCGGGAAATAGTCCGGGTCGCTGCGCGCCAGCGCCGGCAGGCCCAGCAGGATATGGCTTTGCGATGCCGGATGCGCAATGCGCAGCGTCTGGCCGGCTGGCTGCGTCACCGCCGGAAGCGCTGCCGGCGCTCCGCCCGAGCGCGGCAATCCCGCCGTGAGCTGCTCGGCGATGCGCTCGGCCAGAGCGCGGTCCGCGTCACCGACGATGGTCAGCACGGCGCGCCCGGCGACGTAGTTGGCGCGATAAAAGTCCTCGACATCGGCGCGTTCGATGCGCCCTACGGTCTCGGGCGCGGGCGCCAGCGCATAAGGATGCGCGGCGTACAGCAGACGGTAGAAAGCCTTGCTGGCGATGGCATCAGGCTTGGTCTCTTCTTCCTTGACCGCATCGGCCAGGCGCGCTTGCTCGCGTGCAAACGCCGCAGCCGGAAAGGCCGGGCGCTGCAGGATTTCGGCGAACGTGGCGATCGCCTGCACGCGTTCACGCTCGCTCGACAGGGTGCGCAGGGACAGGCCGGCACGATCGCGGTCGACGCTGCCGTCCAGTTGCGCGCCGACATCGGCGATGCGCCGGCTGATCTGCTCTTCCGTGCTCGCGTCCGATCCGGCTTTGATGAGCGTATGGACCAGCCCGGCCAGCCCGGCCTTGTCCGGCGGGGCGCGACGCCCGCCCGCGTCAAAATCGACGTTGACGTCAAGCATCGGAATGTCGCGGCTTTCGACGAAATAGACCTGCGCACCGGAGGATGCGGTCCAATGCTGGATCGGCAGCGCGGCCTGCGCCGCGCAGGCCGCCAGCCACAATGCGGTCGCCGCTGCCAGGTGCAGCAAGGTGCCTGTCCCGCGCTCCGCGGCGTTCATCACTTCAATGCCCCGCGCCCGGGCGGCGCCGGCCGCGCTTGCGCCGGGGCCAGCGGCTGCGGTTCGAGCACGACCACCGTGAGCTGGTCGTCGACGAAGTACTGCTTCGCCACCGCGCGCACCTGCTCGGCGCTGACCTCTTTGACGCGCTCTGTCACCCGGTCGATATCCCGGTAAGACAGGCCCGCTGACTCGAACTGCCCGATTTCCAATGCCTGGCCGAAGACCGAATCGCGCTTGTATACCTGGTCCGCCACCAGCTGGGCCTTGACCCGCGCGAGTTCCTCCGCGGTCACTCCGTCCCTTACCAGGCGTGCGAGTTCCGCGCGCAGACCCGCCTCCAGTTCGGCCGCGCTCCTGCCCTGACTCGGCGTTCCTTCGATAAAACACATCCCCGGCCCGCGCGCGATCGCATCGTAGCCGGCGCTCACCTGGCTCGCAACGCGGCTGTCGCGCAGCAGCGCTTGCTTGAGTCGCGCGGATTCGTTGCCGTCCAGCACGCCAGCGAGGACTTTCAGCGCATACGGCTGCCAGTCCCGCTCCACGTCGCGCAGCACCGGACACTTCCAGCCCATCAGCAGATAGGGCAGTTCGGCCGGCGCCTTGACCACCGCGCGGCGCACGCCGCGCTGCTCGGGTTCGTCCTGGGGCTTGCGCGCGGGCAGCGGCCCGGCCTTGATGCGGCCGTAGGTTTTCTTTGCGAGCGCGAACACCGCGTCTGCCCGGACATCGCCCACCACGACCACGAAAGCGTTGTTCGGGACGTACCAGCGCGCATACCAGTTGCGCGCGTCCAGATAATTCATGTTCTCGAGATCGTTCATCCAGCCTATGACCGGACGCCGGTAGGGATGGGTGAAATAAGCTTCCGCATTGAGCGCTTCGGCCACCAGCGCGTGCGGCTGGTCCTCGGTGCGCAGGCGCCGCTCCTCCATCACCACTTTGATCTCGCGCGAGAATTCGGCTTCGGTCACCAGCAGATTCGACATGCGGTCGGCCTCCAGCTGCAGCATCGGCGCTAGGGCGGCCTTCGGCACCTGCTGGAAATAGGCGGTGTAGTCGCGGTCGGTGAACGCATTCTCGCGGCCTCCGGCGGCGGCGACGCGGCGCGAGAATTCGCCCTTTTTCACGGCCTTGGTGGCCTTGAACATCATATGTTCGAGGACGTGCGCGACGCCGCTCTCGCCGCTTACCTCATCCATGCTGCCGGCGCGGTACCACACCATGTGCAGCGCCGTGGGGGCACGGCGGTCTTCCTTCACAATTACGCGCAGGCCGTTGGCGAGCTTGTACTCATGCACGCCGGACTGCGCGCCGGCGGCGCTCGCGGCGAGCAGGACAACGAGCGCAAACAAGCAGCGAAACATCCGGATTTTCATCCACACCCTTCTGCTAAAATCGGGGCCTATCTTAGCGGGTTTTGCCGCCCGCCGCGCGAGCGCCCATGTTCAGTTTTCTCAAGAAATCCGCCGAAGAGGCACCCCTTCCATCCTGGAGAGAACGACTCAAGGCCGGACTCGCGCGCACGCGGGTGCAAATCGGCGGACTGTTCGGCGGCGGCAAGATCGACGCCGCCGTATACGAGGAACTCGAGACGGCGCTGCTCTGCGCCGACACCGGCGTGGCAGCCACCCAGTTCCTGCTGGAAAACCTGCGCCAGCAGGTGCGGAAAAAAGGGCTGACCGAGCGGGCGGACCTCAAGCTCGCGCTGCAGGAAGCGCTCTCGACCCTGATCGCGCCGCTGGAGCGGCCGCTCGCGACCGAAGCGCATCATCCTTTCATCATCATGCTGGCCGGGGTCAACGGCGCCGGCAAGACCACTTCGATCGGCAAGCTGGCCAAATTGTTCCAGGCGCAGGGCAAGAGCGTGCTGCTCGCCGCGGGCGACACTTTCCGCGCGGCGGCGCGCGAGCAGCTCGCGATCTGGGGCGAGCGCAACCAGATCGCGGTCATCGCCCAGCAGGGCGGCGATCCGGCGGCGGTGATTTTCGATGCGATCCAGGCGGCGCGCGCGCGCAAAATCGACATCGTGCTCGCCGACACGGCGGGCCGGCTTCCGACCCAGCTGAACCTGATGGAGGAAATTCGCAAGGTCAAGCGGGTCATAGCCAAGGCCGAGGCGAGCGCGCCGCACGAGGTGCTGCTGGTGCTGGACGCCAATACCGGCCAGAACGCGCTCAGCCAGGTGAAAGCCTTCGACGACGCGCTGGGCCTGACCGGCCTGATACTCACCAAACTCGACGGCACCGCCAAGGGCGGGGTCATCGCCGCGATCGCGCGCGAGCGCCCGGTGCCGATACGCTATATCGGTATCGGCGAGGGCATAGACGACCTGCGCCCGTTCCTGGCGCGTGACTTCGCCGCCGCCCTGCTCGACACGGATTGAGCTTGCGCGTTTTCCGGCAAACGCCATGATCAGCTTCAGCCAGGTACGCAAGAGCTATCGGGGCGGCCACGAGGCGCTGTCCGAGTTGTCGTTCACCATAGACGACGGCGAACTGGTGTTCATCACCGGCCGCTCGGGCGCCGGCAAGAGCACCCTGCTCAAACTGATTCCGGCCATCGAGCGCCCCACCAGCGGCACGGTGCTGGTGAACGGCCAGAACGTCGGCAGCATGCGCCGCGCGGCCATCCCCTATCTGCGGCGCAATCTGGGGCTCA
Organism: Pseudomonadota bacterium; assembly: GCA_021848555.1. The sequence continues at coordinate 4,956 of JAJZUN010000146.1, forward strand.
TTTTCCAGGATCAGAAGCTGCTGTATGACCGGAGCGTGTTCGACAACGTCATGCTGCCGCTGGCCTTCACCGGCCATGGGTACAAGGATGCGGCGCGGCGCGCGCGCGCGGCCCTGGACAAGGTCGGGCTGCTGGCGCGGGAAAAGGCCAATCCGGTGACGCTCTCCGGCGGGGAGCAGCAGCGTCTGTGCATTGCGCGCGCCGTGGTGAACCGCCCCAGCATCCTGCTCGCCGACGAGCCGACGGCCAGCCTAGACTCCGCCTCGGCCGCCGAAGTCATGGAAATGTTCCGCTCCTTCAACCAGGTCGGCGTGACCATGCTGATCGCCACCCATGACGAAGCCCTGCTGCAACGCCTCAAGCCGCGCGTGCTGGCGCTCAGGCAAGGCAGGCTGGAAGCATGAGCGCCTGGTTGCGCCAGCACTGGCAGACCCTGGTCCTGACGGCGAAGCGGCTGGCGCGCGATCCGCTCGCCACGCTGTTCAACGTCATGGTGATCGGCGTCGCCCTGGCGCTGCCCCTGGGCGGCTATATGCTGCTGCAGAATCTGGGCAGCGTCTCGCACCAGATCGCCGGGAATCCGCAAATCAGCCTGTTCCTCGCGCGCGACGCGAACAAGGCCGATATCGCCGCGCTGGAGACGCGTCTGAAACAGACCCCCGGCGTGCGCGCCTTGCGCTTCATTTCGCGCGAGCAGGCGCTGGAAAGCCTGAAGCAGGCGGAGAATTTGTCCGATGTCATCGCCGCGCTGCAGACGAACCCCCTGCCCGACGCTTTCGTGCTCGAAGCGGGCGGCAGCGCCGCCGAGCTGGAAAACCTGGAGCCGCAGCTGAAGGCCTTGCCCAAAGTCGCCCATGTACAACTCGACTCGGCCTGGGTGAGACGCCTGGAGAGCCTGCTGGAGTTAGGCCGGACGGCCGTGCTGATCCTCGCCACGCTGCTCGCCTGCGGCTTGGTGGCGGTAACCTTCAACACCATACGGCTGCAAATTCTGACGCAGAAAGACGAGATCGAAGTGGGCAAACTGATAGGCGCGACCGACGCCTTTATTCGCCGCCCGTTTTTCCACCTCGGGGTCCTGCAAGGCGCGCTGGGCGGACTCGCCGCCCTTGCCATCGTCTACCTGTGCATGCGTATCCTCAACCGCAGCATCCTCGAACTGGCCCGGCTGTACAGTTCCGATTTCAGTCTCCGCTTCTTCGGGCTGTCCGATTGCCTCGCCTTGCTCGCCTTTGCCGCCATTCTCGGCTGGCTGGGCGCCTATTTGTCAGTAAGCAGACACTTATCTGGAATCGAGCCACGGTAAAGGCTACCCACCGTCGGCACCACCAGGTGCTGACGAGCTCGGGGGAACTTTTTCCAACCATTGGCACTCGAATGTGGCGAGTGCTAAAATGAGCGTGTAAACAGGGTGGGCCCGGCACCAGCGGGTTGCAGGCGCGGCGCTGGCCCCCCAGACGAGACGGAGCCAAAACATGAATCAAGTGATGACCTTGCCCGTGCCATCTCTGGTCGGAAGCCTGGAGACCTACGTCGCCACGGTGAACCGTTTCCCGCTGCTGAGCGCGGAGGAAGAATTGCGCCTTGCGCGCAAGCTGCGCGACGAGAACGACATCGATGCCGCGCGCGCTCTGGTCGTGTCGCATTTGCGCGTGGTGGTGTCCATCGCCCGCGGCTACCTGGGCTACGGCCTGCCGCATGCCGATCTGATACAAGAAGGGAACATCGGCCTGATGAAGGCCGTGAAGCGCTTCGATCCGGAACGCAACGTGCGCCTGGTCTCCTTTGCGATCCACTGGATCAAGGCCGAGATGCACGAGTTCATCCTGAAGAACTGGCGCATGGTCAAGATCGCCACCACCAAGGCGCAGAGAAAACTGTTTTTCAACCTGCGTTC
>JAJZUN010000147.1 GCA_021848555.1 Pseudomonadota bacterium
GCCCATCGGTTTGATGATCGGTTCGCCCACGCCCAGCGACGGCGACACCCAGTCCCGGTTCGAATTGATGGTGTCGTACAGGCGCACCAGCGCCTGGGTGCGATCCTCGCCGACCTTGAACTGCACGGTGAGGATCGCCAGGCCGGGTTTGGTCACGGAGTAGATGTGCTCCAGGCCAGTGATGCGCGCGAGCACCTGCTCGGCCGGCGTGGTCACCAGCGACTCGACGTCCTTGGCGGAGGCGCCAGGGAACGGAATCAGCACGTTGGCCATGGTGACGTTGATCTGCGGTTCCTCCTCGCGCGGGGTCACCAACACCGCAAACACCCCTAGCAGCAGCGCGATCAGCGCGATCAGCGGGGTCATCTGCGAGTGCAGGAAAATCTTGCTGATGCGTCCGGAGATACCCATGGTCAGTTCGTGGTTCGTGGTTCGTTGGTCGTAGCTTGGCCAGCGTCAGGCGGGGGCGGATGGCGATCCGGCCCGTCTGAGCGCGCGCCTTGGGCTATTTGCCGCCGCGCTTCAACGCCGCCAATGCAGCCACCGGGTCGAGCGCAACTTTTTCGCCGGAGACGACGCCGGCGAGCACTTCCACATCCTCGCCCCCGGCCGCTTCACCCAGGCGCAACTGGCGGAAGCGGATCTCGCCCTTGTCGCCGACGACATAGGCGCCGGTCACTTCGCTGCGCCGCGCCACCGCGGCTGCCGGAATCAGCAGCTTCTTTTCCCGGCCGACGGCGAAATAAGCGCGCGCGAACATGCCCGGATACAGGCCTTCGATGCCCGGCGGCAGATCCAGGCGTATCTGCGTGGTGTGAGTCTGCGCGTCCGCGGAGGGCAGGATCGTCACCCGCACCGCGGCAATGCGTTTCTTCAGATCCGGGAATTCCACGCTGGCGCTGTTGAATTGGCGCACCGCATCGAGCTCGCGCTGCGGCATGCTCGCCGTGACGCGCAGATCGTTCGGATCGAATCCGGTCATGAGCGGCTTGCCCGGCACGGCCATCTCACCCAGTTCCACCTGTCGCGCCGACACCACGCCGCTGTAGGGCGCAGTCACGGTGGCATAGGCCTTGGTGGCCGCGGCCTGGCCGCCGCCGGCCTCCGCGGCGGCGAGCTGCGCCTTGGCCGCCTGGTAGTCGGCTTGCGCCTTGTCCAGCGCCGCCGCACTCATGAATTTTTGCTGCACCAGCTGCTGCGTGCGCTCGTATTGCGCCTTGGCGTTGCGCAGTGTCGCCTGGGCCTGCGCTATCTGCGCCTGGCTCGCGGCATAGACCTGGTTCACCTCGGCCGGGTCGATGCGCACGATGACCTGGCCCTTCTTGACCCGGTCGCCGACATCGAAGTTCACCGCCACCACGCGACCGGAAATCTGCGCCGCCACGGTCGATTGTTTCACCGCCTCGACCACGCCCTCGGCGGCATAGGTCTGCGCGACCTCGCGATACTCAACGGCAGCGGTGCGCAGAGCCGGGGCTGCGGCAGCCGCTGCGGCCGGCGCGAGCGCGATCGCGATCGCGAGAGCCATCCCCGCGGCGCGCAATATGGAAAAGCGTATGGAAATGCGTCGAGTAATCATGGCGCTCATTTTAGCGGCAGACCCGTGGAGGATATGTGACTTATGTTACCGAAGCGCGGGTGTGAACGCATGATCTTGGTCAAATAAGCCTGATGAGACCCGGATTCGGAGGCGCGGAGTCTCATGGCTCCCCCTCCCCGACCGGCATCCGGTCCGGCGTTCATGCCGCCTGCTCGTCGGAAATAGTTGACTGCAGTCGCGCCACAGCGCTTAATGCGAACTTCGGAACCCGCCAGGCGAAACGGCGGGAGGCGTGGGCAACGCGCATGGCATTTGCGAAAAAGGCGCGCCGGGACGATAAAGTCCGCGGGGACCCAGGCATGACCGGCAGGCGGGGAGGCGTACGCGATGCGTGTGTCGACAGACGTCGGGGTGGCGGGCGAGCGAACGCGTGAGCCAGCGCGCGCGGCGGCCCCGTCGTGGCTTGCTCCCCTTTCCCTGCTGCGCACCCGCTTTCACTGCCGCGCGCTCACGCCGCTCAGCTTCGCCCCGCGCGAACTCGGCTACAAAGGCAATGCCTTCCACACCCGTTTCGAGGCGGCGCTCGCCCGCGTATCCTCCGCCGCATACCAACTGCTGTGCGGCCAGCCCGATGCCAGCCGCAAACCCTACGTACTGGTTCCGCCGCTCGACGGACTGATCGAATACCCGCCCGCGCTGCGTTTCGACGTCGAACTGCTGCTCGTCGGAGAGGCCGTGAACCGGCTCGCCGCGTGCTGCGATGCGCTGGCGCAAGCCGGCAGGCTCGAATGCGGCACGGTCGGCGGGCGCTTCGAAATCGAGGCGGTCGAACCCCTGCTGCCGGCTGCCGACGGTTCGGCCACCGCCGCAACTGGCGGCGAAGCAGTACCCGGGCAGTGCGTTCGGGCAGGCCAATTGATGGCGCTGCCCTGGGCGCCGGTCGAACGCTTGACGCTGAAACTGCTGACGCCGCTGCGGCTCCACAACGCCTCGCGCCAGGCGCCGACCTTCCACGCGTTGATGCGCTCGCTCGCGCGGCGCTCGGCCGCCCTCGCCGCCTTCGACCCTTCCGTCGGCCCCGAAGACGAAGCGGAAACCGCGGCACTGCTGAAACTCGCCAAGCCGGTCGAGGCGCGCGACGCGGCGCTGACCTGGTTCGACTGGGAGCGCGCCTCGCCCAACAAGGACCAGTGGATGCGGCTCGGCGGATTCGTCGGGTCGGTCGATTTCGCGGGCGAGCTCACGCCGTTCGTGCCGTCCTTGCGGCTGGGGGAGTGGATGCATGTGGGGGGGAAGACGAGTTTTGGGTTGGGACGGTATCGAGTCGTCCAGGGCGACATGGAGGCATAAGTCATGGAAAAGATCGTCGCGACGTTTCGCACGGTGACGCCGATGTTTCTGGGCGGCGCAGAGCCAAATAGACGCGCTGAAGTACGGGCGCCGTCGATTAAAGGTGCATTGCGCTTCTGGTATCGCGCAATTGACCCAAGCTATGCCGCCTGGGAGTCGAAAATATTCGGTGGCAGCGGAGCAGACGAGGGACAGGCAGCATTCCTATTGCGTGTTATGTCACCTCTGCGCGAAAGCGCTCCGTGGGACACCGGGGCTATGGCGAGATATGACATGCAACATCCGAGTACTCCCGCCGGGCTTTCGCAGCGACAGCGGCGAGGCTGGACACTAAATGGCCTTCGCTATTTCTCGTTTCCTTTGAAAATGCCGCCGAATGATCGTAGATCTATATCCGACGGTCGCGAATTCAAGATGGAGTTGATGTTCTCGGTCCGAGCAGACGATGAGGCGTTGCGACGTGCCGCGGCAGCTTTCTGGCTCTTTTCTCGCCTCGGCGCGCTCGGTACGAGGTCACGGCGAGCATTCGGAAGCCTCGCCGTGGCAAATGTTGAGGTCTCGCCGCGGCTAGGCGCTATTGCGCCGCTGGCATTCAGCGCGCGGACCAATGGGGCAGCAGGTTGGGCGGAGGATTTCGTGACCGGCTATAGACTTATCCGCGGCTGGCTTCGCGGCGATGGTATGGGGAGTCACTCCGTACTCTCTGGTGGCACCTTGCGAGTGCTGCCGACGCCGCATCCGACGTGGCGCGACGCCATGCATGAAGCTGGTTTGGCTATGCAAATTTTCCGTCAGAGATTCCAATCAGACTATGACACAGTGAAAGCACACATTTGTCACCACGATGCCAGGGCGGCAGCGGTCGCGAATAGCGCGGTCACGCCACTGTCACTTACCTCCGCGCCCCGACGCGTGGCATTCGGGCTGCCATTAACATTTCGCTACTCTTCGCTGGAATACCAGCTCAAGGATGCGAACGGCAAACTTAGATTTCGGGACAATGGCGACCCAATCATGCGCACCCCGGAAACAACGTTCTTTGGTGATCGCGATTCCGCGCACCCTAATGAAGTACACCAGAGGATGGCATCGCCCATACACGTCCGCATTCTGCGACTAGGAGATGGCTATCACTCATTGTTCCTTCGCCTTCGCGCGCCCACTTTCTCGCGACACTTTGAGCAGAAGGACCGACAACTTCGCCGACCCATTACTGCACCTTTGAATCCACAGGCGATCCTAAACGATTTCTGGGCGAGCCTGCCAAATGGTATCGAGGTCGCGCTGTGAGCCGTTACCTCCGATTCTCACTCGGCCCTGTCCAAAGCTTCGTCGCCCAGGCGCGGCGCACGCGCGATCTGTGGGCCGGTTCGTTCCTGTTGTCGTGGCTCACGGGTCATGCGATGAAAGCGGTGATCGCTGGCGGCGGGCGCATAATCGTGCCCACAGTTCAGGACGAGCAAGGAATCCCGACCGACTCGATGCTAAAAGCAATCATGGGCATGCTCGGCCACGGCTCGCCGTACGTCGGCAGCCTGCCCAACCAGTTTAGCGCAGCGGTGCCCGGGAATTTCGATCCATTGGAATGCAAGAAGGCCATGCATGCCCAATGGAAGGAGGTCGCCGACGCCGTTTGGAACATGTTCCTCAAGGATATTGCCGAAACGCGCACCCGCGAAATCTGGGACAGCCAGATCGCCAATTTCTGGGAAACCGTGTGGGTCGTCGGCGAAGCGGACAACATTGCGGTAACCCACGACTGGCTTTTACGGAGAAAATCTTGGCGCACGCATTTTCCGCCGGACGAGACCAACGGCGCCGACCAATGCACGGTGATGGGCGATTGGCCCGAGCTGTCGGGGTACACGCGCGCGGCAGCTGGCACCAGACAGGATGCGTTTTGGGAATCCGTACGCACGTATGTCGCGAAGAACGCTCGCAAAACGAACGACTCAACCGGTGACCCAGGACCGGGGGCGCTGAACTTTCGCGAAGACGAGCGCCTGTGCGCAATCGCCTTCGTCAAGCGCCTGTTCCCCAAGCTTGGCAAAGATGAGCTTGTTCGGGTGATCGGCTGGGTGCCGGGCGAGGAACCGGCGAAAGTCGGCAATTGGCCGTCTACTGCGCACATGGCCGCGATCCGCTGGAAGGCGAGCGCATATGCCGAAAACCGCGCCGCCTGCGCGGCGTATGTTGACCGGCTGAGGAATCTTGTGGACCCGGATATCTGGCGAGATCCCGGGATGTACGGCGAGACCATGACCTCGCTCCAATGCCTGAAGCGGCTCAAGGACGAGGGCGGCGATATCGCAGACTTCGCGAACCTCGACGGCGACTACCTCTTCGCGCCAGAGCTCGCGAACCCGCGGGCGACACGCTTTGCTGAACGCGACGCGAACGGCATGGTAGTCAAAGACACGGCCACAGGTTTGTCCAAAGAGGGTGCGACTGAGCGCAGCGAGGCGCAAAGGTCTCTTTCGAGTCTGTATCGTGCGGTCAAAGGGGCAGTGCCTGCACCGACGCCGTTCTACGCCATTCTGCTGATGGACGGCGATAAGTTCGGCGACCTATTGCGTTCGAGCGATCCCGCCAAGCTGTCGGTGAACATCGCGACTTTCGTCGAGAGCGTCAAGAGTGATGTCAAGAACTGCAACGGCGCCCTCATCTACGCCGGCGGCGACGACGTACTCGCGTTGCTGCCTTTCGAGGATGCGCTTGACTGCGCGATGAAGCTGCGTAGTGCATATCGTGCCGCGTTCGACGGCGAGCCGAAAGCGACAATCTCAGGAGCCATCGTATTCGCGCACTATCACCTGCCGCTCAAGGCGATGCTGCGCGAAGCGCACCGCCTGCTCGATGTCGTCGCGAAACACTGCAATGGCCGCGACAGCCTGGCTGTCGGCGTCTGGCAAGGTGCTGGCAACACGATCGAGTGGACTTCTACGTGGGATGCCGCAGGGAAATCGCCACCCGCGGTGCTTCTCGAACTCACAAAGCAATTCGCACGCGACCGCACTTTCTCCAGTCGCTTCCTTTACAAGATCCGGGAGCGGCTGGCGGTGCTCGCGGACGAGAAAGGACATTTGGTGCCAGGCATTGAGCCTGGCAGACTTCTCCTCGCCGAATACCTGACCAACCGCGATAGCGATGCTAAACGCGAGGATGCGGAGCGCGTCGTTGAAGATGTGCGCCTCGTGTGCCAGCTAAATCGCCGACCGACGATACCCGAAGAGACACTCATTCCCGACGGGGCGCTGCTTGTTCGTTTTCTCGCCGACAACGGGATCTGGTCATGATTACGTATGTATTCGAGCCGCTCGACACGCTGTTCTTTCGCGATAGCCAGCCGTTCAATTCCGGCGAAGGCGGCAACAACGTCGTTGCGGGCCTGTTTCCGCCGAACCCGACCACACTGGCGGGCGCGCTGCGCGCCGCGCTTGCGCGCGGCCAAGGGTGGACAAGAGGCGATTGGCCGGCGGAGATTAAAGGTGCCCTCGGAGATCGCGAGAAACCCGACCCGCTGCGCTTTCGCGGTCCCTACCTGTTGTACAACGGCAGGCCTCTATTCCCTGCGCCTGCGCGCCTAGTGGGCAAGCGACTCGGTGACGGCTGGGGTGACCTGACCCTGCTCAGGCCGGGTGCACCCCTTGAATGCGATCTCGGTTTTGGGGTGCGGTTCGCCGAGCCAAGCGAGGACCTGGAAACGCTGGCAGGCGCATGGTTCGATACGGATGGCATGAGTGAGGTGCTGGCCGGCCGCGTCCCAACTGCAGGAGTCATCGGCGCGCGGGAGCTATGGTCCGAAGAGCCTCGCACGGGTATCGGCCGTAGCTTCGAGACGCACTCGGTCGACGTCGGCATGCTCTACACCGCGCGTCACGTTCGAACGCGGCCAACGGTGTCGCTTGTGCTGATTGCGGAAGGCGCGCCTGAAGGGTGGCCCACGATT
>JAJZUN010000148.1 GCA_021848555.1 Pseudomonadota bacterium
GGTCGCGCGGCCACAGGCCCTGGGGGTGGGCCATGCTCCGCGCGACGCACGGCCGGGTGATGAAATCGCCCAGGTCCAGTCCCGCGCACAAGGCCTGCAACGCCTCTGGCGAGGGCAGCCCTTCGACCTGCGCCCAATAGGTCTTCGCCAACTTGTGCCGCGGTTCGGCGATGCGCGCCTGCAGCGCACCGTCCCCGGTGAGCACCAGCAGCCCCTCGCTGTCCGTATCCAGCCGGCCGGCGGGATAGACGCCGCGCACCGGGACGTAATCCTTGAGACAGGGGCGCCCGGCGTCGGAGGTGAACTGGCACAGCACCCCGTAGGGCTTGTTAAGGAGAATCACGCTCGCCATGGTGGTTTCGCCGACGCCTCCCGGCTAGGCGCTCGCGCAAAGCCTAGGCCAGCCAAATCCGGGAAACCGCGTTTCGGCGCCGGCGCGTGAAAACGCAGCGCAAGCACGCTGCCTGCGGCCCCCTCCCTGACGGGACGTAGGCAAGCGGCTTTTCTGCTGCTGCGAAACAGATCCGCGCCGCGAGGGCGCCGATCTCAGGTCGTCGACTGGATGCCCGAGGCTTGCTTGCCCTTCGGGCCCTGGGTCACTTCGAATTTTACCTTCTGCCCCTCTTTGAGCGACTTGAAGCCATCCATCTGGATGGCGGAGAAGTGCGCGAACAAGTCCTCGCTACCGTCGTCGGGGGTGATGAATCCATAGCCCTTTGCGTCGTTGAACCACTTTACCGTACCGGTTGGCATAGATACTTCCAAAAAAATAGTTGCTCAATCGGGCGCGTCGCCCCTTGTCCTGCACCGGATCAACACCACATGATTATTGCGTTTCGTACAATGTTTGGCCCGGCGCACCATGCGTTTTTTACGCAGTTTGGCTACGCAAGTCAAGTGCCCCGGAGCCGGATTGGAGCGCGCTTGAATGCAGGGCATTCGACCGCATTGCGCAGCATCGAGACAGCGATTAGGATTACACTCAAGCGATGCGCAAATCCGGGCGATAATGTTGCGGTGCGCGGAATTTGTTGCAGTGCGCGGAGTTTCATGTGGCGCGTTATGGTCTAACAGGCTGTTGCGGAACCACCAGGACGGCACCGGGGTTTGGGGCAGGAGGTCAAGCATTCCTTCCTGCCGCAATGCGAACTGAGTGAAATTGACTGGCCGTAGAATCTGGCATAGTGTGTTCAGGTAGGTGAGTAAGCATGGCGAACCGGGCGCGTGAAGGGACCGTTCTAGAGGCGAAGAAGGCCAAGGTCAAGCCACCGCCGCTGTTCAAGGTTATGCTGCTGAACGACGATTACACGCCCATGGAATTCGTGGTCATCGTGCTGCAGACGTTCTTCAGCCTGAGCCGCGAACAGGCGACACAGGTGATGCTGAAGGTGCATCGCGAAGGAATGGGTGTATGCGGCGTCTATCCCAAGGACGTGGCCGTTACCAAGGTAGAGCAGGTGGGCAGCTTCGCCCGCCAGCATCAACATCCGCTTCAATGCGTGATGGAGGAAACTGAATGATTGCGCAGGAACTTGAAGTCAGCTTGCACATGGCCTTTGTCGAAGCCCGGCAAAAACGCCATGAGTTCATCACGGTAGAGCATCTGCTGCTGGCGCTGCTGGACAATCCCACCGCCGCGGAGGTGCTGCGCGCCTGCGCCGCCAACATCGACGAACTGCGCAAGAGCCTCTCCGGCTTCGTCGCCGAACATACCCCGACCGTGGCCGGGACCGAGGAGATCGACACCCAGCCGACGCTGGGCTTTCAGCGCGTGATCCAGCGCGCCATCCTGCACGTGCAATCCTCGGGCAAGAAGGAAGTCACCGGCGCCAACGTGCTGGTGGCGATATTCGGCGAGAAGGACTCGCACGCGGTCTATTACCTGCACCAGCAGGGCATCACGCGGCTGGACGTGGTCAACTTCATCTCGCACGGCATCACCAAAACGCCGCAATCCCAGGGCGGCAAGCCCGAGCAGACCGAGGAGCAGCAGGACGAACAGGCCAGCCACGGCGCGCTCGAAACCTACACGCTCAACCTGAACGCGCAAGCCCTGGTCGGCAAGATCGATCCGCTGATCGGCCGCGAACGCGAGCTGGAGCGCGTGATCCAGACGCTGTGCCGGCGGCGCAAGAACAACCCGCTGCTGGTGGGCGAGGCAGGGGTCGGCAAGACCGCGATCGCCGAAGGCCTGGCGCGGCGCATCGTCGAGGGGGCCGTGCCCGAGGTACTGGCGCGCTGCCAGGTGTATGCGCTCGACATGGGCGCCTTGCTCGCAGGCACCAAGTACCGCGGCGACTTCGAGCAAAGGCTGAAGGCGGTGCTGAAGCAGCTGCTGGACAACTGCAACGCGATCCTGTTCATCGACGAGATCCACACCCTGATCGGCGCCGGCGCCGCGTCCGGCGGGACCCTGGACGCGTCCAACCTGCTCAAGCCCGCGCTCTCCTCCGGGCAGTTGAAGTGCATCGGCGCAACCACCTACAACGAATATCGCGGCGTGTTCGAAAAGGACCATGCCCTGTCGCGGCGTTTCCAGAAGATCGACGTGGTCGAGCCCTCGGTCGAGGAAACCGTGGCGATCCTGCGCGGGCTGAAAAGCCGTTTCGAGGCGCACCACGGCATCAAGTATTCGGCGGCGGCGCTCACTACCGCGGCCGAGCTGTCGGCGCGCTTCATCAACGACCGGCATCTGCCGGACAAGGCCATCGACGTCATCGACGAGGCCGGCGCGGCGCAGCGCATCCTGCCCAAGACCAAGCAGAAGAAGGTCGTGGGCAAGCTCGAGATCGAGGAGATCATCGCCAAGATCGCGCGCATCCCGCCGAGGAGTGTCTCGTCCGACGACCGCGAGTCGCTGAAAAATCTGGACCGCGACCTGAAGGCCGTGGTGTTCGGCCAGGACAAGGCCATCGACGCGCTCGCCGCCTCGATCAAAATGGCGCGCAGCGGCCTGGGGCAGCCGACCAAGCCGATCGGCTCGTTCCTGTTCTCCGGACCCACCGGGGTCGGCAAGACCGAAGTGGCGCGCCAGCTCGCCTACTGCATGGGCATCGAACTGATCCGCTTCGACATGTCCGAGTACATGGAGCGCCATGCCGTGTCGCGCCTGATCGGCGCGCCGCCGGGCTATGTCGGCTTCGACCAGGGGGGCCTGCTGACCGAGGCGATCACCAAGAAGCCGCATTGCGTGCTGCTGCTCGACGAGATCGAGAAAGCCCATCCGGATATTTTCAATATCCTGCTGCAGGTGATGGACCACGGCACGCTCACCGACAACAACGGGCGCAAGGCCGATTTCCGCAACGTCGTGATCATCATGACCACCAACGCCGGCGCCGAAGCGCTGAACCGGACCAGCATCGGCTTCAGCCAGTTGCGCACCACCGGGGACGAACTCGCCGAGATCAAGCGCATGTTCACGCCGGAGTTCAGGAACCGGCTGGACGCGATCATCTCGTTCGCCGCGCTCGACCACGAAGTCATCCTGCGCGTGGTCGACAAGTTCCTGATGCAGCTGGAGGAACAGCTCCACGAGAAGAAGGTCGAGGTGATTTTCACCGACGCGCTGAAAGCGCATCTTGCCGAGCACGGATTCGACCCGCTGATGGGCGCGCGGCCGATGGCGCGTTTGATCCAGGACACGGTGCGCCGCGCCCTCGCCGACGAACTGCTGTTCGGCCGCCTGGTAAGCGGCGGCAAGGTCAACATCGACATCGATGCGAACGACAAAGTGCAGCTGGTCTTCCCCGACGACACGCCGGTCGCGCCGCCGCCGGTGGTGCAGGAAACCTGAAGCGCCCGCTGCTGCAGGAAAAAGGCCGCTTGCTGCGGCCTTTTTTATTGCAGAACTGGCGGATCGCCTGCGCTAGTGCTTGCCGGTGCTGCCAAACCCCCCGGCGCCGCGCTTGCTTGCAGCGAAATCCTCGACCAGGTTGAGTCTCACCTGCATCACCGGCACCACCACCAGTTGCGCGATGCGCTCCAGCGGATTGAGCGTGAACGCGCTGCCGCCGCGGTTCCACAGCGAAACGAAGATCTGCCCCTGGTAATCGGAGTCGATCAACCCGACCAGATTGCCCAGCACGATGCCATGCTTGTGGCCCAGGCCGGAGCGCGGCAGCACCATGGCCGCGTAGCCGGGGTCGGCGAGATGGATCGCGATGCCGCTGGGCACCAGTTCGGTCGCCCCGGGCTTGAGTTCGATCGGCTCGGCGATGCAGGCGCGCAGGTCCAGGCCGGCGGCGCCGGCAGTGGCGTAATGCGGCAGATTGTCCCTGAGGCGCGGGTCGAGGATCTTGACGTCTAGTGTGCGCATGTCGGCTATCTTGATTTCTGGTGACAATGAAACCACACAGGTCCTGCGGGCTCCTGGCGGCGGAAACCTTGGCTATTTCTTCGGCAACAGCCTGGCGATGTGGGCGATGAGCGCGCGCGCGAGCTCGATCTTGGGCGCACGGGGAAGGTCGTGCCTGCCCGCGTCGTCGAACAGGATCAGCTGATTGTCGTCGGCGCCGAATGCGTGCTGGGCGAGATTCGCGGCAAGCAGCGGCAATTTCTTGCGCTTGCGCTTGGCTTCGGCATAGGCTTCGAGGTTCTCCGTTTCGGCGGCAAAACCGACGCAGAACGGCGCCTTCCGGCGCGCCGCGACCGTGCCGAGTATATCGGGGGTGGGCTGAAGTTGCAGCGTCATTTCGCCCGATCCCTTCTTCAGCTTGTGCCCCCTGCTTTCCTTGGGCCGGTAGTCGGCAACGGCGGCGACGCCGACGAACACATCCGCCTTCGCCACGCGCGCCATCACCGCGTCATACATTTGCTGCGCGCTGGTGACATCGATGCGCTCCATGCCCCGCGGCGCCGCCAGCGCGGTCGGTCCGCTCACCAGCGTGACCACGGCTCCCGCGTCGCGCGCAGCGCGCGCCACCGCGTAACCCATTTTTCCCGAGCTGGTGTTGGTGATGCCGCGCACGGTGTCTATCGCTTCGATGGTCGGTCCGGCCGTGACCAGCACGCGCTTGCCGGCGAGCAATCCCGGCTGGAAAAACGCCTCGATCTCCTCCAGCAATTCCTCCGCCTCCAGCATGCGCCCCATGCCGACTTCGCCGCAGGCCTGGTCGCCGCTGACGGGTCCGAGGATGGCGACGCCGTCTTTGTCCAGTTGTTTGATATTGCGCTGCGTCGCCGGATTGCCCCACATCTGCAGATTCATCGCCGGCGCCACCAGCAGCGGGCAGTCGCGCGCCAGGCACAGCGTGGACAACAGGTCGTCGCACAGGCCCTGCGCCAGCTTGGCGAGGAAATCGGCGCTGGCCGGGGCGACCACAATGGCATCGCAGCCGCGGGACAATTCGATGTGCGCCATGTTGTTCGGCACGCTTGCGTCCCACAGGTCGCTGTGCACCGGATTTCCGGAAAGCGCCTGCAGGGTGACCGGCGTAATGAAGCGGCAGGCCGCCGCCGTCATCACCACCCGCACTTCCGCACCCGCCTGGGTAAGCAGCCGGGTCAGCTCGGCCGCCTTGTAGGCGGCGATCCCGCCGCTCAAGCCCAGCAGGATGCGTTTGCCTTTGAGTCCGGTCATCGAAATCAGCAACACTGCGTTAAATCGGAACGAGGATTTTACGCCAATTGAAAGGGCAGCACATGGCGATCACCGACTGGCCGGAGCTGGAGCGGCCGAGGGAGAAACTGCTGCAACTGGGCGCGGCGAGCTTGTCCGACGCCGAGTTGCTGGCGATCTTTCTGCGCACCGGCGTGAGCGGCAAGAGCGCCGTCGACCTGGCGCGCGAGCTGCTGGTCCGCCGCGGCAGCCTGGGCGCCGTGCTCGCGGTAAAACGCTCCGAGCTTGGCGAACTGCCGGGACTGGGCGAGGCCAAGTTTTCCCAGTTGCAGGCGGTGCTGGAAATGGCGCGCCGGGCGCTGGCCGAAACGCTGCGCGCCGGCGACGCGCTGGGCGCCCCCGGCGCCGTGCGCGACTATCTGCGCCTCACCCTGGCCAACCGCGAGCAGGAGGTGTTTCTCGCGGTGCTGCTGGACGCCCAGAACCGGGTCCTCGCCTGCGACGAGTTGTTCCGCGGCACGCTGACCCAGACCAGCGTCTATCCGCGCGAAGTGGTCAAATGCGCGCTGGAACACAACGCGGCGGCGGTGATCTTCGCCCACAACCATCCTTCCGGCGTGGCCGAGCCCAGCCACGCCGACCAGGTGCTGACGCAATCGCTCAAGCAGGCGCTGGCCCTGGTGGACATCAAGGTGCTGGATCACTTCATCGTCGCCGGCAGCGCAGCGCTGTCCTTCGCCGAACGCGGCTTGATCTGAGTCCGGCTGGCGCCGATTCGATGACAAAAACCCGGAACCGAATGGACCGGGACGGAGTGCACAAATTCAGCTCCCCGCATGCTGAATCGCTTGCGAAACAGGTATTTGAGGCATAAGCTGCGCCCGCAGCCACTCTGCACCAGACAGAATTTATGCTTGAAATTCCGCAAGATAGTGGCGTATAATTCGCCCTTTTCCGAATTCGGAGTACCACTATGGCACGCGTATGCCAAGTAACCGGCAAGAAGCCCATGTCCGGACACAACGTGTCCCACGCCAACAACCGGACCAATCGCCGCTTTCTGCCCAATCTGCACTATCGCCGTTTCTGGGTCGAAAGCGAGAACCGCTGGGTCAGCCTGCGCGTTTCCGCCAACGGACTGCGCACCATCGACAAGAAGGGCATAGACGTAGTCCTGAAAGAACTGCGCGCTAAGGGGGAGATTTAATCATGCGCGAGAAAAT
>JAJZUN010000149.1 GCA_021848555.1 Pseudomonadota bacterium
CCACAGGCGCTCGGCGTTGACGCGCAGGCGCATCGCTTTATTCGACGGGTTCATGTTCAGACCAGACCGCGCACGACTGCGGCGGTGACGCTGAACATTTCGTCCAGGTGTTTCTGCTCCGCGATCAGCGGCGGGCAAAAGGCAATGTTGTCGCCGATCGGACGCACGAATACGCCGCGGTCCCAGCACTGTTCGAACACTTCCTTCGCGCGCGCGCCCGGCGCATCGGGGCGAGGTGCAAACTCGATCGCGCCGATCAGGCCGAGATTGCGGCAGTCGACGACGTGCGGCAGTCCCTGGAACGCGTGCACGCCCTGCTCGAAGTCCGCCGCCAGCGTCTGCGCGCGCGTGAGCAGCCCTTCTTCGGCGTAGGTCTCGAGCGTGGCCAGCGCCGCGGCGCTCGCCAACGGATGACCGGAATAGGTATAGCCGTGGAAGAAATCGATGCCGTTGCCCGAAGCCTGCATGAACGTGTCGTAGATCTCGCGCTTCACGATCACGCCGCCCATGGGTACGGTGCCGCTGGTGATGCCCTTGGCGAACGTGATCAAATCGGGCGTGACGCCGAAATATTCGCTCGCGAACGGCTGGCCCAGGCGGCCGAAACCGGTGATCACTTCGTCGAATATGAGCAGGATGCCGTGCTTGTCGCAGATCTGGCGCAGGCGCCGCAGATAGCCCTGCGGCGGCACCAGCACGCCGCCCGCGCCCGACACCGGCTCGACGATCACCGCAGCGATGTTGGACGCGTCGTGCAATGGGATGATGCGCTGCTCCAGTTCGTCGGCGAACTCGGCGCCGGCGGCCGGCTGGCCGCGCGAAAACGCGCTGCGCGCCGGATCGTGGGTGTGGCGCAGATGGTCCACGCCCGGAAGCATGAGGCCGTAGGCCTTGCGGTTCGCCGGCACCCCGCCCACCGAAATGCCGGCCAGGTTCACGCCGTGATAGCCGCGCTCACGGCCGATGAAGCGCGTGCGCGTGCCCGCGCCTTTGAGGCGGTGGTAGGCAAGCGCGATTTTCAGCGCGGTATCCACCGCCTCGGAACCGGAGTTGACGAAAAACACGTGCTCCATGTCCTTGGGTGCGAGCGCGGCAATGCGGCGCGCGACTTCGAACGGCAGCGGATGGCCGAGCGAGAATGAAGAGGAGAAATCGAGGATGCCCGCCTGCTGCCGTATCGCCTCGACGATTTTCGGCCGGCAATGCCCGGCGTTGACGCACCACAGCGTCGCCAGCCCGTCGAGCACCTTCTTGCCCTCGACGGTGGTGTAGTACATGCCCGCGGCCGATGCGATCATGCGCGGCGAGCGCTTGAATGCGCGGTTGTTCGTATACGGCATCCAGTAGTGTTCGAGATCAAGCGGCTGCGATGGCTGTGGCATGGCGTTCATGATCGGTTCTCCAGATACCGTTAATGCGGGGGTTGCCGCGGCTCGAGGGCGCGAGCCGAACAGCGGTGCGCTGCGATGCGCGCGCCCGAGCCAGGGCATGCGTAACGCATTCTAGCCGAAGCGTCCGCATCGCGCGGCCGCAGCTATGCCGGGATTTCAGACTCAGACCTCCATCGGAGGAGGCTTATGCTTTGCACAGCACCCGAATTTGGTTTAACCTGCCGGCAGGGAGTTGTCCTTCAAAAAAACATGAGCGCGCGAAAGCAACAGCAGCCAATCGCCGCCTCACGCGAGCTTGCTGTCGACCTGAGCGCCGTCATCGTCTGCGTGACAGGCGATCAACCCCAGGTCCTCGCCCTCCGGCACGATGCCGGCGCGCCGGATGCCCTGCCGTCCGGCCCGCTCGAATCGCGTCACCACACGCTGGAAGCGGGTCTGCGTTCCTGGGTGGAAAGCCAGACGCATCAGTCCCTGGGCCACGTCGAGCAGTTGTATACATTCGGCGACCGCAACCGCATGGTGACCGGCTCAATTCGCCGCGTCCGCATGCTGTCGATCGGATATCTCGCATTGGTGCGCGAAGCGCGCCCCGAAAGCAGCAGCAATACGGTCTGGTGCAACTGGTACGACTACTTTCCGTGGGAGGACTGGCGCAGCGGGAAACCCGCGATTCTTGCGCGCATCGAACGGCAGCTCAAGGGCTGGGTTGCCGACGCCAGGACGGCGGGCGAGAGGCGCATGCGCGAAGGGCGGGTACGGGCAAGCTTCGGACTGGGCAAGTTCGCCTGGAGCGACGAGCGGGTTCTGGAACGCTACGAACTGCTCTACGAAATCGGCCTGGTCCCGGAAACGCACCGCGATCGCGCTCCCGCGTGGTGCGCGGCCGACGACGTCATCAAGGAAGGCGCGTCGATGATCGCGGATCACCGGCGCGTTCTCGCCACCGCGATCGCCCGCCTGCGCGGCAAGATCAAGTATCGCCCGGTGGTGTTCGAATTGATGCCGCCGACCTTCACCTTCCTCCACCTCCAGCGGGCGGTCGAGGCGCTCGCGGGCTTGCTCATGCACAAGTCGAATTTCCGCAGAATCGTCGAAAGCCAGGGTTTGGTCGAAGAGACCGGCGAGTTGTCGGCGAGCGCTGCCGGCCGCCCGGCGCGCCTGCTGCGTTACCGGCGCGACGTACTGCTCGAGCGCCCCGCCCCCGGCGTACGCCTGCCGATAGCGCCGCACGGAAAATAGGCGGGATCACGGCAGTCCGCGCCGGCGCCTGCCACATTTATTCTCACTTTAAGTATTAATCTGTTATACTTTTTGCGCAAGCCGGCAGTTGGCCGGTTTTTTTGCCCCCCCATAATACTTAAATTGAGTATAAGGAGACGCTGATGACCATGACCGAGCAGATCGACGAAGCCTTGATCCTGGTGGAACCCGCGGTAGCGGCAAGGACCGCGCAGGTCTACGCACGCATCCGTCCGGTCATACCGCCGTTCAAATGGCCGCAGTTTGCGCCGGACATCGACGCAATCCTGCGCTTGAAGCGCGAGCGCAATGCGGTGATCCTTGCCCACAATTACCAGACGCCCGAGATATTTCACGGCGTGGCGGACATCATGGGGGACTCGCTGGCCCTCGCGCGCGAGGCGGCACGCACCGATGCCGAGGTCATCGTGATGTGCGGCGTGTATTTCATGGCCGAGACCGCGAAGCTGCTCAACCCGGACAAACTGGTGCTGATCCCCGACCCGGACGCCGGCTGTTCTCTTGCCGAATCGATTACCGCCGCCGATGTGCGCATGCTACGGCAGCGCCATCCCGGCGTGCCGGTCATCGCTTACGTCAATACCAGCGCCGAGGTAAAGGCGGAGAGCGACATTTGCTGCACCTCCGGCAATGCGCTGCAGGTGGTCGAAAGCCTCAATGCGCGAGAGGTCATTTTGTTGCCGGACGAATATCTCGCCGCCAATGTCGCTGCGCAAACCGGCGTGGAGGTCATTCCCTGGCGCGGGCGTTGCGAGGTGCATGTACAGTTCACGGCGCAAGACGTGAGCGAGCTGCGCGAAAGCTTCCCCGGCGTCGCGGTGCTGGCCCACCCGGAATGCGCACCGGGGGTGGTCGCGGCCGCCGATTTCGCCGGATCCACGGCTGCCATGACCGACTACGTCGCGGCGAAGCGGCCGGCACGGGTGGCGCTGGTGACCGAATGTTCGATGGGCGACAACATCGCCGCCCAATATCCGGAGACGGAGATCGTTCGTCCCTGCCGGCTTTGCCCGCACATGAACCGGATCACCCTGCCCAAAATCCGCCGTGCGCTGGAGACGCTTGCGCACGAGGTGCTGGTCGACCCAGCCAATACGGAACGGGCCCGCGCCAGTATCGAGCGCATGCTCGCTTTGCGCTGAGTTCACCATGAGCTTGCTGCGACCGCATTCGGATCGGGTGATCGTCATCGGCGGGGGGGTTGCGGGTCTGGCGACGGCGCTGGGTCTAGCTCCGCTACCGACGACCCTGATCGCCAAGGCGCCGCTCGGCACGGAAGCCTCGACTCCGTGGGCACAGGGCGGCATCGCCGCGGCAATGGGCGAGGATGACGCCCCCGCACTGCATGCCGCCGACACCCTGGCAGCCGGCGCGGGGCTGTGCGATCCCGTAGTTGCCCAGCGCGTCGCCGAAGCCGCGGCGAGTTGCATCGCAGAATTGGCCGCTTGGGGCATCGCGTTCGATCGCACCTCCACCGGCGCGTTGGCGCTGGGTCTGGAGGCGGCGCATTCGCGGCGGCGGATTGTCCATGCCGGCGGCGACGGCACCGGCCGCCGCGTGATCGAGGCGCTCGCACGCGCTGCGCGCGCAGAGCCTTCGATCGAAATTCTCGAGGACGCGCGCATCACCGACCTGGTGCTTGATGACAATGCGGTCACCGGCGTAATGGCCGAGCGCAAGGGACAGGTGACCTTTCTGCCGGCGCGCGCGGTCGTCCTCGCGACCGGCGGCGTCGGCGGACTCTACGCGCATACCACCAACCCGCTCGGTTCGAGCGGCAGCGGCATCGCCCTGGCCGCGCGTGCCGGCGCAATCCTGCGCGACATGGAGTTCGTTCAGTTTCATCCCACCGCGATTGCCGTCGGCAGCGATCCCATGCCTCTGGCGAGCGAGGCGATCCGCGGAGAAGGCGCGGTCCTGGTCAATGCGCGCGGCGAACGGTTCATGGAGGCAATCCCGGGCAAGGAACTCGCCCCACGCGACGTCGTCGCGCGCGCGATCTGGCGTGAATTGGCTGCGGGCAAGGACGTCTATCTCGATGCGCGCGCCATCGGCAAAGATTTCCCCGCACGCTTTCCAACGGTCACGGCACTTTGCCGCCGCGCGGGACTGGACCCGGTAAGCCAGGCGATTCCGGTCTGGCCCGCGGCGCATTACCACATGGGCGGCATCGCCGTGGATCGATCCGGCCGCAGCTCCGTTGCCGGCCTGTGGGCTTGCGGCGAAGTCGCCGCAACCGGCTTGCACGGCGCGAACCGGCTCGCGAGCAATTCCCTGATCGAAGCCCTGGCCTACGCGCGCTGGATCGCGCAGGATATCGCCGGCCGGGAAGCGGTCAACAGCGGAACAAGGATGCCGTTGCCCTCAGCCACAGCGACCGGCCTCGACCCCGCAAGCCGCGCGCGCATCCGCCGCCTGATGAGCGAATCGGTCGGCGTGATCCGCGATCATGCCGGTCTCGCGGCCGCCGTCTCCCAACTGGAAACGCTCGCGTTTGGCGCGCCATCGCCTTCGCTGAGCAGCGATTTCGCCCTGGTCGGTTTTCTCATCGCCAGCGCCGCGCGCGAACGCAGCGAAAGCCGCGGAGGACACTTCCGCCGCGACTACCCCACGCCGTCAACGCGCCAGGCGCATACGCTCAGTTTTTCTCTCGCCGATGCGCGAATGCGTACGGCGAACATTCAACCGCAACATTTCCTCGTGAGATAGGCATAATGTCCTTGCCAGAACCTCTCCCCGTAATCATGGTGGAGCCGCTGGTACGCGCGGCACTACTCGAAGATCTCGGACGCGCCGGCGACATCACCACCGCTGCGACCATCCCGGCGTCCCTCCTGATGGACGGCGTCATCGCCGCGCGCGAAAGCGGTGTGATTGCGGGCACCGCTGCCGCCGCGCTGGCGTTCCGCCTGCTCGACCCCGCGATTTCGGTGGCGATCGAAACACCGGACGGCAGCCACGTCAGCCGCGGTGATAACGTCATTCGCCTCCACGGACCGGCACGCGCCGTTTTATCGGCCGAGCGGGTCGCGCTCAACCTGCTGTGCCATCTCTCCGGCGTGGCGACGGCGACCGCGGCTCTGGTTGCAGCGGTGCGCCCCTTCCCTGCCCGCATCGTTTGCACGCGCAAGACCACTCCCGGCCTGCGCATGCTGGAAAAGCATGCGGTGCGCGCCGGCAGCGGATCGAATCATCGCTTCGGCCTCGACGATGCCGTGCTGATCAAGGACAACCATGTCGCGCTGGCGGGCGGAATCCGCACTGCCATCGCGCGCAGTCGTCAGGCCGTCGGCCCATTCGTCAAGATCGAGGTGGAGGTCGACACCCTCGCGCAACTCGCCGAGGCGCTGGAAACCGGCGTCGACGCCGTGCTGCTCGACAACATGACTCCGGAACAAATGCGCGCGGCGGTGCGCATGGTCGACGGCCGCGCGCTGGTCGAGGCTTCAGGCCGGATCCGGCTCGAAACCGTCAACGCGGTCGCCGCCAGCGGCGTCGATCTGATATCGGCAGGCTGGATCACGCATAGCGCGCCGGCGCTGGACCTGGGGCTCGATGTCGACTCCCCTGGTCAGCTTTCATAAGCAGAACTCTCGAATGGCTGCGCCGGCATTGAAGCGCGACGTGCTTATCGCCGCCGCAATGCACGCAGCCAGGTGACAGCTCAACCCAGCGTCGGCATGTTGAGCCCGGCGGCGGGCGTGTCTTCATGCGGCCAGCGCGTGGTCACCACCTTGGTGCGGGTATAGAACTTTACGCCTTCGACGCCGTGCACGTGCAGGTCGCCGAAGAGCGAGTTCTTCCAGCCGCCGAAGGAATAGAACGCGACCGGCACCGGGATCGGCACGTTCACGCCCACCATGCCCACCTGGATTTCCTCCTCGAAGCGGCGCGCGGCGCCGCCGGAGTTGGTGAATATCGCCGTGCCGTTGCCATAGGGATTGGCATTGACCAGCGCGATCGCCTCCTCGATCGAATCGGCGCGCAGCACCACCAGCACCGGACCGAAAATTTCGTCCTTGTAGATTTTCATTTCCGGCTTGACCCGGTCGAACAGCGTGGTCCCCAGGAAAAAGCCGTTGTCGTAGCCGGCGACTTCTTTCTTGTTGCGTC
>JAJZUN010000150.1 GCA_021848555.1 Pseudomonadota bacterium
CGATCTGGCTGGTGCAAGTCGCCGCCCAGGCGCCCTGCGCAAAAGCGGTCAGGACAATCAAACCCAGCACATGCGAGCAGCGGGAAAACAGAGACAAGCCGCGTTTTCCCCGTACCAGAACACCGCTCATTTCCCATCACCTGCGATAGCCGCCGCAAAACCGGTCGGAAAATCGGAAAATGCCGCATTGTCTGGCGCGAGCGGGAACAGCAGATTTTTCACCTTGATCCCGCCTTGACTGACCAACGCGTATTGATGCGCGGAGATTGGTGGCAGGCCGCAGCCATCCGCACACATTAGCCTCCCGGTGAAGACCATGGTAACGATCAGTTCGACCAACGTGAATCCGTGGCTTCGCAACTGACTCTCCATCTGTCCTGACGATGCTGTCACGGCTCGACCCCGAAAAAAAAGCAGGATCGGACGCCTGATCCGAACCTGCCCCTTTGCCGCACGTCCGTCGCCGCGTACGGCCTGCTTACACCAATTTCACGTCCGCCGCGGGCCTATGCCTGCTGCAATCGCGATCAGCAGCCGGAAGTAACGGCGGCCGTAACTGCGGGCGGCGCGGTTCCGTTCGACTCGGTATAGGTAAACTGGCAATTGGCTGGCGTCGTCGCACCAGCGACCTGGATGGTTGCCACTGTGCCGGCCGCGCTGGCGCTGTATTCCGTGGACAGACCCGCCGCGGTGATGATGCCCGCGGCCGTCGGATAGCGGTTGGCCATGGGGATGGTAGCCCCGTCGAGCGTCACCGATGCGTTCGAGGCCAGATTCAGGGATTGCTGGGTGGCGGTGGCGATGTTCATCGCGGAAGTCACTGCCCCGCGCGCGCCCTGCAGCGTGGCCGCTCTGGCGCCGCCCTGGATGCCCATGAACTTGGGCAGCGCGGTTGCCGCGAGTATGCCCAGAATCACGATCACCACTATCAATTCGATCAGCGTGAAGCCTGTTTGTTTCTTTGACATTTTATGCTCCCTTTTTTCCGTATAACAGCTTGAACAATAAACCATAATATATTGTACTGCAACGCAATTCATACCGGCTTGACAAGATTTAACAGTGTCCCGCGTCGATCCAGCCTAGCCCACGCCGGCCGCGCGCTGTTTGATCCCGCTCAACTTTCGGCCCTAGCTTCGTTTTCGAGCCGCGTTCGCGATACGACGCGGCACGCCGGCCGGCAGGCTTGCACCCGCCGCTCGGGCGTCAGAACCATTCATAAGCCTGGACCGGCGAAAAGCTCAGCGCGCTGAACACCATGCGCGGCGGCGCATTTTTCTCCGTCAGTTGCTGTTCGTAATCAATAGTTACATGATAACGCACCCATTTCCTGCCGTCGGGACCGGGCTTGAAATGGGTCCCGAGGTCGACGACGTAAATGAGTTCCCGCCGGGCAAGGTCGAAATACCAGCTGCCCGGCCGCACGCGCGCATAGGCGTCGGCGTAGAACTCGCCGGCGTAATTTTCCGGGCGCTCCTGCAGCCAGTTGATCGGATTTTGCGTGCGCAAATTTTCGATCTCGTCGTCCCGCCCATGGATCATGTAGGAGGCGACGCGCATTTGCAGGGCGCTCTTGATCGCCGCCGCAGTCTGCTGCATCACCGCCTTTTCAGCGCCTTCCTTGTACACCTGCAGGCGGTCGAGCAGTGTGAACGCCATGACCGAGACGATGCAGATGACGACAATCAGTTCAAACAGGGTGAATCCTGCGTGACTCCCTGGCGGCTCGCCGTGAACACGCCGCGTCAGTGCGCGGCGCACCTCATCCACCCTTGCGGCCGAGCGCAGCCTGACCGAGATCCCACATGGGCAGGAACACGCCCAATGCGAGGATCAGGACCAGGATCCCGAGAAACGTGATCATGATCGGCTCGATGTTGGCGGAAAGCCCCTTCAATTCGTAGTCGATTTCGCGCTGGTACATATCCGCGACTTCCTGCATCAGGCTGTCGATCTCCCCGGTCTCCTCGCCCACAGCCACCATCTGCAGCACAATCGGGGTGAATACGCCGGTGGCCCGCGCCGTTCGCAGCACGCTCTCGCCGCGCTCCACGCCATTCTGCATTTGCTCGATGCGCTGCGCGATGTAGGCGTTGTCGACCACCTGGGTCAGAACGGCAAGGGTTTGCACCATCGACATGCCGCTTTTCAGGGAAATCGAAAAGCTGCGCGCGAACCGCGCCAGCGTGACTTTCTCGATGATGCTGCCGGCGAGCGGCAGGCGCAGCTTCCACTTGTCCCAGCTGTAACGCCCGGCCTGGGTCGCGGTGTAGACGCGAAAGCCGAGCACGGCGGCGATGGCCACGACCAGCAGCAGCGGCCAGAAATTCACCATGAAATTGGAGAACTGGATCAGCAACTGCGTAACCGGCGGCAGTTCGGTCTTGAGTCCGGCGAACAGCTTGGCGAAAGCGGGGATCACGAACAGGTTGACGATCACGATGGCCACCCCCATGGCCACCAGCACAAATGCCGGATAGCGCAGCGCCTGCTGCACACGCTCCTTCATTTCCTTTTCGAATTCAAGGTGGTTGAACAACCTGAGGAAAATTTCCTCCAGGCTGCCCGACATCTCGCCCACGCGCACCATGCTCACAAAGAATTGCGAGAACACCTCGGGGTGGCGGCGCATCGAAGAATTCAGGTCGCGGCCGCTGTCCAGGCTGATGCGCAGGTCCTGCATCACCCTGGCCATGGCGACGCTCCTCGAGGACTCCTGCAGCCCGGCCAGGGCGCGCATGATGGGCACGCCGGACTTGAGCAGGGTATACATCTGGCGGCTGAACAGCAGCCTGTCATCGAGCGTGATGCGCGGCGAAAACAGGCGCGCGAGCCAGCTGTCGTGCCGCGCCGAACTCGGGGCGCGGGTCGGCACGATCTCGATGGGCGATATGCCGGTATTGATCAACTGGTCGGCCACCGCGCCCGAATCGCCGTCTTCGAGCACGCCCGTAACCAGCTCACCCCGGGTATTTCTTCCCTTGTAGGCAAAATGCGGCATCAGTCCTCGAGCTCGGAACTGATCCGTACCGCTTCGGACAAAGTGGTCCGGCCCACCAGCACCAGCTGCCCCGCATGGTGGCGCATGCTCCTGCCAGCCATGTGCTTGACCGCGAGCCCGGAAAACTCGGTCGTGTCTTCGCGGTTTACCGCCGCAGTGAGTGCCGCATCCATTTCCAGCATTTCGTATACGCCGGTGCGCCCGGCATAGCCGGTGAGATGGCAAAACTGGCAGCCGCGCCCGCGCATCATCCGCACCGGCTCGCCGTCTTCGCGTTCGGCACCCTGCAGCCATTGCATTTCCTGCTCCGGCGGCTGATACGGTTCGGAGCAGCTGGGGCAGTTCACCCGCACCAGCCGCTGCGCGATCACCGCCTGCAGGGAGGAGGCGACCATGTAGCGCGGCGCTCCCATGTCGATCAGGCGGATCGGGGTGCTCGCCGCGTCGCGGGTGTGCAGGGTCGAGAACACCATGTGGCCGGTGAGCGCGGCGCGCATGCCGATCTGCGCCGTTTCCGGGTCGCGCATCTCGCCCACCAGGATGATGTCCGGGTCCTGGCGCAGGGCCGAGCGCAGCACGCGCCCGAAGCTGAGATCGATTTTCTCGTTGACCTGCACCTGGTTGAGTCCGGCAAGGCGGTATTCGATCGGGTCCTCGACGGTGATGATTTTCTTGTCTATCGTATTCACTTCGTTCAGGGCGGCATACAGCGTCGTGGTCTTGCCGCTGCCGGTGGGCCCGGTCACGAGCACCATGCCGGTGGTGCGCCGGATGATTTGCTGCAGGCGCGAGAGCACATGCGGCGGCATGCCCAGGCCGTCCAGACCCTGTACGCCGGTGCTGCGGTTGAGCAGGCGCATCGCCACCGATTCGCCGTATTGCGTCGGCATGGTCGAGATGCGCACGTCGACGCGCTTGTCGCCTATGCGCACATTGAAACGGCCGTCCTGCGGCAGTCGTTTCTCGGAGATGTCCAGGCCCGACATGAGCTTGAGGCGCTGCACCAGGGCGGAGGCGATCTTGATCTCGGACTCGGTCTGCAGCTGCAGCATGCCGTCGATGCGAAAGCGTATTTGCAGCAGACTCTCCTGCGGCTCGATGTGCACATCGGACGCGTTCACCTGGACCGCATCCTCGAACATCGACTGCAGCAGCTTGACCACCGGCGCGTCTTCCGCGCCCGGCTCGACGCTGAGCGCGCCGAAATCCACGGCCTCGGCCATGTCCGCGCCCAACTCGCGCGCCAGATCGGTCATCTGCTCGGTGCGCCGATAGATCCGGTCCATGGTTTCGAGCACCTGGTTCTCGTTGACCAGGACCAGTTCGATGTCGCGTTTCAGCAGGCGCGCGATCTCGTCGTAGGCGAACAGATCGGTCGGATCGGCCATCGCCACCAGGTAGGTGCTGCCTTTGTCCTCCAGCAACAAGGCGCGAAAACGCCGCGCCTGCATCTCCGGCAGCGTACGCGCGACCGAAAGATTGACGTTGTAGTGCTTGAGATTGATGTACGGGATCTTGAGTTGCTTGGCCAGCGTCTCCGAGATGGCCTCTTCGGTGACAAAACCGTTCTCGATCAGTACCCGGCCGAGCTTGCGGCCGCTGCGTTTTTGTTGCTCCAGGGCCAGGCCAAGCTGTTCTTGCGAGATCAGTTTTTCCTGGACCAACAGGTTTCCGATGCGAACTTTCTCAGGCCGGGCCATGGTTCCATCCTAGTCCGGACAAGCCGGAAGCAGAATCTTCGAGCGCACTGCGAAATTCGGGAAACGCTACCCATCTACACAGCTGATACGGACGCCGTTTCTGTAGCGCCGCTACGGCCGCATCGGGGCTTAAATGGGTAAGCAATTGCCTGGGAACGCAGTGTTTCACGACCCCGGCGTTGAACGGTTTTGGGCAAATCGCTTGCATCAACCCGCCTTTTATAGACAAATCCTGAACTTACCCCAAGTTTCTGTCAACCTGCTTGAGCTTATCCCTGGCCTGCTTCGCGATTTCCCCCAGCGCGTCCGGCTCCTGGCGCGCGGCCTTTTCTGCTTCCGCCACAAAGTTCTTCAATCGCCCCGGAAACACCGCCACGGCGCGTTCCAGTTGCCGCAGCGCGGCATCGCGCTCGCCGTTCAGGCCCAGCAGCAGCACCTGGCGGTACACCAGTTCCGGCACCGGCATCAGCCGCAGCACGCGCCGGCTCAGTGCGAGCTTGTCCTGAAGATTGTTGCGATCGACAACGATGACGCCGGCGTAAGTCAACTCGACATAGGGCGCGAGCAGCGTGTCCCGGTGCAGTTTCAGCAATTCCTCGTTGTGCTCTACCATCTCCTCCCGGTTCTTCGGCATTACGCGCGGATACATCAGCAGTTCCAGGTCGCGGTAGGCGTGCAGCACGCTGCCCAGCGCGAAACATCCCGCCAACACCATCACCGGAAAAGCGAAGCGCGACAAGGCCGTGAGCTGCAGGCGCAGATTGCGCCCGCTGCCCATGCCCAGCAGGATCGCCGCCACGCCGAGGAAATTGGCGCTCCACAAGGGGTACTCGACCATGCTGTGCAGAAACAGCACCGACAGCAGGCACAGCATCCACCAGCTTTCAGCGGTCATCGCCAGGCGCCGGCGCAATCCCCACAGCCACGTCCCCAGACCGGCGCAGACCAGCCCCGCGCCAAGGAGCCCGGTTTCCGCAAGTAATTGCATCAGCGCGTTGTGCGCGTTTCTGTCGTAGTGGGAGATGTGATAGCGCGACAGTTCCGCGGCCTGCTCGAAGAACACGCCGGCGTACTGGCCGAAGCCCACGCCAAGCAGCGGCGCCCTGGACCACATCAGCAGCGCCTGGTGCCACATGTAGATGCGTATGCCCATGGACGAACCGCCCGTCTGCGGCAGCAGGCCACGGTGCGTCAATTCGTCCAGGAAACGATCGATCGGTGTGACCGGCGCATAGGCGGCGCCAGGCAGCGCCGGCCGAAGCGCCAGGCCGTAATGGGACAGGGCGTATTGCACCAGCGCGAACAAGGGCAGCAACACGGCGATCGCCAGGGCGGCGCGGCGCAGACGGGGTGCGTCCGACTTGGCGCGAAACCAGATGCTGAGTGCAAGCGCCGCGAACAGATAAAGCCAGGTAGTGCGCGACCCGGACAGCGACAGCGCGTAGAGAAAGATGCCGGCGCAGCCCGCGGTCGTCGGCCAGGTCAGCCGCCCCTTGATGCGCAGATAGAGCGCGGAAACCAGGGCGAGCGTCAGGTAGTCGGCAAAATGGTTGTTTTGTCCGAAATTGCCGTAGGCCCCGCGCTGCATCGGCCCCAGGCTGGCGATCAAATTGGAACCGAACAGGGAATCGATGTTGTAGAACTGCAGCACCGCTGCAGCCGCGTTCAGCAGGCCGCCCAGCAGCAGCATCGCAGCGAGCCCAAGCGCCAGCTGCTCCATGCCGCAGGATTTCACCAGCACCCGCCCCAGCCAGATCAGCCATGCCGCCCAGACCACGTAGAGCGCGCCCAGCAGCGAGAGTTCCGGATAGGCGATGTCCTGCCAGACGAGTTGCAACAGCAGCAGCGCAGCGAACGCGAGCAGCCACAGCGCCAGGGCCGGGATTTCCACCTCGTCCCAGAAACCCTTCGCCGACAGCGGCGCCAGCGCGGCCAGGCCGATCGCGAGCGCCAGCCACTCGGTATAGAAATTGGTCAGCGGATAAAAATGGTAGGGGTTCAGGAACGGCAGCAGGAACAGCAAGCCGGCAAGAACCAGACTGATGCGCGCC
>JAJZUN010000151.1 GCA_021848555.1 Pseudomonadota bacterium
CCCAAGCCATCGCAGGCGTCCGCCAGGCCGTCCTCGTGAAAGCCGCCGGTTAGCAGGACACCGGAGACCATCGCCAGCAGTACCGCGAGCGGCTGCGGGAACACAGATATCGCGAGCAGATACACCCCTCCGGTGATCAGACCCACCAGGACGCCGACCAGCGGGAAATAGCGCGCGGCATCGTTCAGCTGGCGCTCGGAATAGCCGGTCCAGCGCGGCACAGGCAGGCGCGTGAAATACTGGATCGCGGTGAGCGCGAGGCGCAGCTGATCGGCGAGCAGGCCCATCATCAACTCTCAATCGTCCTTTTCGCTCACACCGGCGTCGGAAAAGCTAGCCATCTCGTTGAGGAAGGTCACCGCCGATTGCACAATCGGGTAGCACACCGCGGCACCGGTGCCCTCGCCCAGGCGCATCCCCAGCGCGAGCAGCGGCTCGGCGCCGAGCAACTCCGTCATGCGTCTATGTCCTGCCTCGGCCGAGAGATGCGCGAACACGCAGTATTCGAGCACCGCGGAATGGAGCCGGCTCGCCACCAGCAGCGCGCTGCCGACAATGAATCCATCCACCAGAATCACCATCCGTGTCTCGGCCGCGGCGAGGAATGCCCCGACCATCATCGCGATCTCGAAGCCGCCGTACTCGGCAAGCGCATCGAGCGGGGCCAACGCGCCCGGACGGCGCGCCGAGGCACGCGCGAGTATCGCCTGCTTGCGCGCCAGTCCCGCGTCGTCGACGCCCGTGCCGCGCCCGACGCACTCGGTGAGCGGTATGCCGCCGACGCGATGCAGCAACAGCGATGCCGACGCGGTGTTGCCTATGCCCATCTCACCGAAGCCAATGACATTCGTGCCCTGCTGCGCGCATTCGCGCACGAGTTGCGCGCCGGTGCGAATGGCCTGCGCGAGCTGCGCCGCGCTCATGGCCGGCTCGCGCACGTAGTTGGCGGTGCCGGGCGCGATCTTGCAGTTGCGCGCGCCGGCCTCGGGCGGAAATCCGTGGTTCACCCCGGCGTCGATCACCTGAACCCCCATGCCCGCCTGCCGCGCCAGCCCATTGATCGCCGCGCCACCCAAAAGAAAATTGTGCACCATCTGCCAGGTGACTTCCTGCGGAAACGCGCTGATGCCCTCGGCCACGGCACCATGATCGCCGGCGAACAGCAGGATTTGCGGGCGCGCCAGTTGCGGAGATACTGTTTGCTGAATGAGGCCGACCTGCAGTGCCAGCGTCTCCAGCCGACCAAGTGCCCCAAGAGGCTTGGTCTTGCTGTCAATTTTCTCGCGAAGCGCACTCTCGATAGCGCGCGAGGGCGCCGAAATAGCAAAATCCATGGTTGTTCCCGTTGCTGCAGTAATGTTCACCACTCCACTCCCCTTTGCGCGCGAATGCCTTGGTTAAATGCGTACTTAATCTGCATCATCTCGGTGACGGTATCGCCCGCCTCGATAATCTCGGGCGGCGCCCCCCGCCCGGTGAACACCACGTGCTGCGACGCCGGCCGCGCCCGCAGATCGGCCAGCACCTGATGCACGTCGAGATATCTGTACTTCAGCACAATGTTGATCTCGTCCAGGACGACCAAGCCCAAGCGCTGATCGCAGAGCATGCGTCGCGCGTGGGCCCAGCCGGCTTCGGCCTTGCGCATATCGCGCTCCCGGTCCTGGGTCTCCCAGGTGTAACCTCCGCCGGCGATGCGGAATTCCACTTCATCGGGGAAACGCCGAAAGAACTGTTCCTCGCCGGTCGGGACCGCGCCCTTGATGAATTGCACCACGCCAATCTTCATGCCGTGACCAAGCGCGCGCGCCACCATGCCGAATGCGGAACTCGATTTACCCTTGCCGTTGCCGGTCACGACGATCACCAGCCCCGCGTCGCGCTGCGCCGCGCCCATCTTTTCATCGACCACCCGCTTCTTGCGCTGCATGCGCAGCTTATGGCGCTCGTCGATGTTCCCGTCTTTGCCGCCTGAGACCATGCTTACTCCGGAATGAAAAGTTTTCGGCCACCCACTTCGAAGCGCGCTACTCGGTGGCCGAATGCGCACCATAGTTCGGGCTCGGTCATCACTTCACTTATGGATCCCTGCCGCACGATTCCCTGCGGCGTGAGCATCAGGGCGTGATCGGCAAAGCGCGCGGCCAAATTGAGATCGTGCACCGTAAACAGGACGCCTTTGCCCTGCTCGCGCGCAAGTTTGCCCAAATGCTCCAAAACGAGCATTTGGTGGTGCAAATCAAGATGCGACACGGGTTCGTCGAGCAGCAACAGCGGCGGGTCCTGGACAAGAAGCGCCGCCAGCGCCACGCGCTGGCGTTCGCCGCCCGACAGGGTCAACACATCGCGCTCCTCGAATCCCGCCATGTCCATGGCCCGCAGCGCGGCGGAGACATGCTCCCGATCGCCCCCTCCCTCCCATTGCCAGCGCGAAAGATACGGATGGCGCCCCAACAGCACGATCTCCGCGACGCTCGCGCTGAAGGCGTCATGCATCGTCTGCGGCAGAAGGCCGCGCACCCTGGCCGCCTCGCCCGGCCCCCAGTCGTCCAACGCCCGACCGGCCAGTTGTACCGAGCCGCCTTGCGGCTCGCGCAATCCAACCGCGGTATGCAGCAAGGTCGTCTTCCCTGCCCCGTTTGGTCCGAGCAGACACCAAATCTCGCCCGGATCGAGTCGAAAGCTCAATTCCCGGACGAGCGTCCGGCCGCCTACGCATAGCGTCAAACCCCGCGCTTCGAGCAGCGGGTTCGTCATTGCTTCCTCGGGTTGCGCATCAACAGGAACATGAAGGCCGGCACCCCAAACAGCGCCATGATGACCCCCACAGGCAACTGCTGTGGCGCGACCACGGTGCGCGCCGCGGTATCGGCAAGCAGCAACAGCGTGCCGCCGGCGATTGCACAGGCGGGGAGCAGCACGCGCTGGTCGTTCCCCAGCGCCAGGCGCAGCGCATGCGGCACCACCAATCCGACAAAACCGATGGTGCCGGCGGTGGTCACGGCAAGCGCCGTTGCCACCGAGGCGACCAGGTAGATTCTGCGACGAAGCGCCAAAACGCGAACCCCGAGCGTATGCGCCAGCGCCTCGCCACGCAACAGTACGTTCAGATCGCGCCCGGCTGGATAGGTCACCGCGAGCGCGGCTGCCAGCACGAACAGCGCGGGAGCCCAGGAATCCGCTCCGTTCAGGTCGCCCATCAGCCAAAACAGCATCCCGCGCAGCTTGGCCTCGGGTGCCAGCGTGAGGATCATGGTGATGATGGCCGACCATCCGGCTGCAATCATCACGCCTGTAAGCAATAGCCGTGGCGAAGCATCCAACGAGCCGAACAGTTGCTGGCGCGCAAAGTCGCGTCGCGCCAGCGCGAACACGAGCGCGATCGCCGCAAACGCGCCTGCCGCGGCGCCAAGATTGATGAATAGCGAGCCCAGGCCGGCGAACATCGCGCCCAGTGCGCCCACCGCCGCGCCTCCCGACAGCCCCAGCACGTACGGATCGGCGAGCGGATTGCGCAACAGCACTTGCATCAGCGCCCCAGCCAGCGCCAGAAGCCCGCCGGTGGCGAACGCGGCCAGCGCGCGTGGCAAGCGCAGCTTGGTGACAATCTCACCGGCAAGACTGTCGCCGGGCACAAACAGCGCGCGCGTCAGCTCGGACAGCGATATCCAACTGCTGCCGGTAGCGAGCGCGAGCGCGAATGCCGTGAGCGCGGCCACCGCAAGGACCAGCCAGATGAGCAAAGCCCGCCGCAAAGACCCCCCTATTGCCGCCAGCCGAGCGAGACGAACAGCCCGCGCCCTGGCACGTTGTAGCCATGCGCAAGCTGGTGCTTCTCGGCAAATGCGTTTTCCAGCCGTGCTGCGATGTAAGTACTCTTGGTGAGGGCTCGGCGCGAGGTAAGGTTGACAACCTTGTAGCCGCCCAGGGTCACCGGTGCGCTGGTAACAATATTGTTATCGGGTCGCGTACTGCTGACCATCAATTCCCCTCCCAGCCGCCAGCCCAATACCGTGGTGGTTGCCACCAGATTGCCGAAGGTTGCGGCGCGCCGGCGCAACTGCGCGCCCGTGGTAGCGTTGATCGGATCCTGCACGGTCAGACTGGCGCGCAAGTCCCACCCTCGGAACTGACCGGTGTAGCTCAGTTCGGTGCCCTCGACGCTTGCCTTGGCGACGTTCTGCGGCAGGAAAATCGCCGGCTTCACGGCCACCGTCTCGATCAGGTTTTGATACCGGGTCCGGTAGGTCGCAACGCGCAGCAGGTGCTCGCCGACCGCATATTGCAGCCCGAGTTCGCTGCTGTAGGTCTTCTCAGGCTGTAGGCCGGGATTGCCAAAGCCGGGAAAGAACAACTGGTTGAAGGTCGGGGCCGTGAACGCGCTGGATCGCATGGCGGTCACCTTCCAGCGCGCGTCAATATCGTAACCGTAGCCCGCCAGCCAAGTGTCGGCTTTGCCGAAGTCCGAATAGCGGTCGCGCCGGACGCTGGCCTGGAATTGATGCGCGTCGATACGTCCGTTGTACGCGAGCATCGAAGTGCTCACATTGCGCCCGGTTACCGGGTAGGTGGTGGTACTTTCGACCCGCTGTTGCTGCCGTTCGAGGGCGGCAGTCAGTATGTGTTCCTTCGCCAGCTTGAAATCGTTCTGCCACTGCAGCTGCGTATTCGCGGTATTGAAGCGTGTCGGAGCCGTATCGTTGGTGAAGTTCTTCGACTTGTCCGATCCTTCGGCCAGCGTCAGCTTCGAGTCCCAAAACGACGCAATTCGATTGTCCGAATACAACGCAAAGGTCGACACCCCGTTCTCGGCGCGATGGCGATCGGTAGGTTTGCCGAATGCATTGTCGTACTCGACTTGCCCCGAGTTCTGATACGCGCGCAGTCCGATTTCGTGGCCTGCGGCGATGCGCTGCGAAAGCTGGCCGGAGAAACTCTGGTTGCGATAGCCGTCGTTGTCGGGATTTGCCTTGGGCGCAAGCTTCGGATCGAGCGCCGAGAAACCGGAAGTCTCGAATCGAGTGACGTTCAGGCTGAAGCGCGTGTTCTCCACGCTGCCGCGGTAGCCGGCAGCGACGCGGGAGGTTCCGCGGGAACCGGCCATGGCTTCCGCTTCGGCACGCGGCTCACCGTAGCCTTGCTTGGTGAAGATCTGAATCACGCCGCCGATGGCGCCGGCCCCATACAGGGCCGAAACATTACCGCGCACGACCTCTACGCGTTCGATCTGATTGAGCATGATGCCCTCGATCTGCGTGGTGCCCAGAGTGGCCGAGCCCGCGCGCACGCCGTCGATCAGGATCAGCACTTGTCGACCGTCGCCACCGCGCATGAAGACGCTGCTAGTCGTCCCTATGCCCCCGTTTTGAACGAATTCGAATCCAGCCTCGCGGCGTAGCAAGCTGGGCAGATCGACAGCCTGGGATTCGCGTATGTCCTTAGACGTGATAACCGTCGTATGGGCGATGGTTTCGGTCACCTGTTGCTCCAGCCGCGACGCCGTGACCACCACGGCATCATCCCGGGCAAACACCTGCGTCGCCAGCGCGAATGTAATAGCGGCAATGACTGACTTGGAGTACATGATTTTCCCCCGCCGCCAGCGTCCCCGCAGGCGGCACAACTGAAACAACAACAAAGGAAACGCGGGGGGAAATCAGAACCGCAACCGGCGCACCGCGTCCCCGCAGTGTTTCCACCTGTCGCGCAAGGCCGGTCTCCGGGCTCGTGGGATCGGGTCTGCCGCCTTCCCGCAAGCCTGGGCTTGCAGTGGCATCGTGACAGACCCGCGCTCACATACCGTTGCGGGGGCAGCACAGGCTTTGGCGTAGCCGCACGCCGTACCTGTTTCCCGTTTCACCCGCCGGCGTGAAGCGCCGGCGGACACCTCGAACGAGTGCTGCGATGTTACACGCTATCGCCGGTAAACAAAATTCGTTTGAGCGCATTTGAACCTGCGCCAGGGACGCGCCCGCCACCGGCGCAACGGCAAATGGCGCCCCCTGCATATTCCTGCAACGAGTCAAGACAATAAGGCTGCTTATTCATCATGGAAAGAGCTTTGAGAGTGGCCTGTTATTACTTGACTTGTCACGATTTTTGAAACTATAGTGTGGCGATGAACGCGGAATTCGACACGTTAGATGGCAAGATCGATCAGTTCTTGCAGTTGTGCCAACGCCTGAAGAGCGAAAACAGGGAATTGAGGCTGCAGTTGGTATCGGCGCAAAACGATGTCAAGCAATTGGAAGGCAAGGTCGGCGGCGCCAAGGCCCGCCTCGAAGCGCTGTTGCGCCAGATTCCAGAATGAGCACCAAAGCCAAAACCCTTGATGTCAGCATCATGGGACGCAGCTACCGGGTCACCTGCGCCGACGACGAACGCGAAGCCTTGCTCGCCGCAGTCGCCTATGTCGACAAGAAAATGACCGAAATCAAGGGGGCGAGCAAGGTTGCCGGCACCGAGCGCATCGCCGTCATGGCGGCGCTTAACATCGCCAACGAACTGCTCTCGATCAAGATCGGCAGCGGCTTTGACATAGCTGAATTAAAGCGTAGAATGAATTCAGTGCAGTCGAAGCTCGATCAAGCGCTGTCGCAGCAGGATACCCTGTTCTAGATCGCGCCAAAACGGGCCAGACCGCAAACGGTTTCCCTGCGATGCTCGTTAAGGCCATATATTCCTTGAACCAATATATGTGCTG
>JAJZUN010000152.1 GCA_021848555.1 Pseudomonadota bacterium
CGCCACCGCGTAGAGCAGTTCGGTGCGCTCCGCCAGGTCGAGCGCGCCCCAGGGCCCGGCAAGCGCGGCACGCGCGGCTTGCACCGCCGCGTCCACCTCGGCCTCGCCGGCTTCGGACACCAGCCCCAGCAGGCGCGCGTCCACCGGCGAGCGGTTTTCGAAAACCTTGCCCGATGCCGCGGCGACGAACTCGCCACCGATGAAATTAAGCGTGCTTGCGATCTGCTGTTGCGGCGCCGAACCCTGGTTCATGTTCTGCTTCCTCGTGCCCGAAAGTTGCGCAGTTTGGACCAGGACGACCGGTGACGCAAGCCGCCATGGCTACACCAGGAATTGTCTTCAGACAGGCCCGCAGACGGGCCACCGAGATGAGCCGCGAAAAAGCCAGGAATCGGACGCGTAGCGCTGTAGATGTCCCCATTATCCTGGGCAAGATGCGCGTATTTGACAGAAATCAATACCGCAAATTGCCAAATGTCCATTATTATTGTGGACCGCATAGGAATTGAGAAGAACCCATGCGTCGTGGAATCCTCGGTGCGATGCATGTTGTATATGGTCGGCACAGGTCTTGTGCCGCGGCGCGCATGTATTCGCGCTCTTACAGAACCTGCACCTATGATCCCCCCCGCAATTGCACTAGCGCCTTTCGCGTAGCTCTTCGCGGAAATCCTGCGCATCCATGAAGCCCGCTTTCACGCTCGGCCTGCGCGGCCGTTTGATACTGTTGTTGCTGGCGGCGTTTGCCCTATTGGCCGGCTTGCTAGCGTGGGACTTCGTTGAAGACCGCAAGGAGCGCATCAACGCGACCTCGACTGAGCTTCTCAACGACACGAGGTTGATTGCTGCCCGGACGCGGTACTTCACCGCGCAAGCCAAAGCCATCCTGAACGGATTGGAGCTGAGTTCAGAAATGCAGCCGGAGACGCCCGCCGAGGCCTGCACGCAGGTCCTTCAGGCACGGCTCAAACAGGAGCCCGAGTTCAATCAGATTGTGCGGACGCGTCCAGACGGTGTCGTGGCGTGCGCGGCGGTGCCTCCCAGCGGCCGCGTGAGTTACGCCGACCGCAGTTGGTTCCAGCCTGTCCTGCGATCGCGCGAGGTGCTGACAAGCGAGGTAATACAGGGCCGTATCCTCGGCAAGCCGATTATCGTCTTCGTCAAGGCTATACGCGACGCGGCCGATCGCGTAACGGGCATTCTCGTCCTGTCGCTCGATTTGACCTGGTTGCATCACGAACTGGCAACTTTCCGTAATCTGGAAGGTGCGCGGCTGGTGGTGGTCGATGCTAAGGGCACCATAGCCGCGCGCTACCCCGATGGTGAGTGGGTCGGAAAGAGTGCCCAGCAGCTGCCGCTGGTCCAGCACATTCTGGCCGCGGGTGGCGAAGGCACGGCAGAGGAAATCGGTTTGGACGGGGAGCGCACGCTTTTCGCCTACACGAAACTGCTGGACACGGTGTCCGGGCCCGCATACCTGTGGTTGAGCGTGCCGAAAGCGGTGGTTGAGGCCCCCGCCGAACGCGACGCATTGTTGGGGGCCGGTATCCTGCTGGCAGTGCTCATCAGCACGATAGGACTGCTGGTCTGGGGCGGCAACCGCCTCGTATTGCGCCCCCTGCTGAGTCTGTCGCGGGCAGCGGCCCGGCTGAGGGCCGGCGATCTCGCCGCCCGCAGCGGATTGCCGCATGGCGACGACGAATTCGGGCGGGTGGCCCGTGTTCTGGATGAAACGGCCGCTGCCATCGAGGACCGGGAGCGCAAACTTGGGCGCGCCAACCGCGCGCTGCGCGTTCTGTCCGCCGGCAACCGCGCCCTGCTGCGTTCGAAAGGCGAGCAGGAACTGCTCGATGAAATGTGCCGGGTCATCGTGCAGGCCGGCGACTACCGCATGGCCTGGGTGGCGTATGCCGAGGACGACCCGGCACGCAGCGTGCGCCTGGTCGCCGCCTGGGGCGCCGAACGCGACTCCCTGGACGGCCTCAAGATTACCTGGGACGAAACCGAGTCGGGCCGCGGGCCGACCGGCACGGCGATCCGCCGGGGCGTTCCCATTGTGTCGAACGACGTCGCGACCGATCCGGATTACGCCCCCTGGCGGGAACTGGCGCAGCGTAAGGGCTTCGCGTCCGCGCTGGCACTCCCGTTGCGCTTGGGCGATACCGTCATCGGCGCTCTCTGCATCTGCGCCGCCGAGCCGGATGCCTTCGACGAAGCTGTGGTCGAACTCTTGAGCGAGGCCGCGGACGACCTCGCCTTCGGCATTGCCAAGCATCGCGCGGAAATCGAGCACGGCCGCACGCGCGCCGCGCTGCAAACCGCCGAGGAGCGCTTCAGGGCGGCGGCGGAAGCCGGCCTGGATGCCCTGTTCATCCTGACGAGCGTGCGCGGCGAACGCGGTGACATCCTCGACTTCACGTTTACCGACATCAACGCGCGCGCCGAGCAGATGCTGGGCATGGCGCGCGGGCAGGTCATCGGGCAGAACCTGTGCGAACTGATCCCGATCAACCGCACCGGGGGCTTCTTCGACAAGTACGTTGCGGTGGTGGCGACGGGCACGCCGCTGGAGGAAGAATTCCCCATCGACACGCCGCAAATCAAGGCCAAGTGGCTGCGCCACCAGGTAGTGCGCGTGGGCGACGGCATCGCCATCTCCTCGCGTGACATTACCGACTGGAAAAAGGCCGGTGCGGAACTGAAGGAGAGCGAAAAACGCTTTCGGGACATCGTCTGGGTTTCCGCCGACTGGATCTGGGAACTGGATGCCGAGGGCCGCTACACCTACGCATCGGAAAGCGTGAAAGAGCTGCTGGGCTACACGCCGGAGGAAATCATCGGCAAGACGCCCTTCGACTTCATGTCGCCGCAGGAGACAGCGCGGGTGGGCGCGATGTTTGCCGAAATCACCGCGCGGCGCGAGCCCTTCCGCGACATCTACAACATCAATCTGCACAAGGACGGCAGCCTGCGCTACGTGCAAACCAGCGGCACGCCGATCCTGGGTGATGACGGCAGGCTCCTGGGCTACCGCGGGCTGGATAAGGACATGACCGCGAAGACGCTGGCGGAGCTGGCCCTCGCGCGCGCCAACCGCGCGCTGCGGGCGCGGGCGATGACCAACGAGGCGCTGATGCGGGTGACGAACGAGGAGGAATTGCTGCAAAGCGCCACGCGCATTATCGTGGAAACCGGCGGCTACCGCATGGCAGGCGTCGGCTATGCCGAAGACGATGCGGAAAAGAGTATCAAACCTGTAGCGTGGTCGGGCACGGAAAACGGCTACATCGCTGAAGCAATCCAGACCTGGGCTGATACCGAAGCGGGGCAGAGACCGATCTCTCGAGCCATCCGGAGCGGGAAGCCGGAAATTGTTCGCGACATTTCATCCGACGCGGCCTCTGCAGACTGGAGGGACGCTGCGGCGAAGCGCGGTTACGCGTCCAATCTTGCCCTGCCTTTATCGGATGGCAAGCGGATTTTCGGCGTCTTGAACATTTACGCTGGCGAGACGAATGCCTTTGATGCAGAGGAAACCCGGCTGCTTGTGGAACTGGCCGACAACCTCGCCTTTGGCATCATCGCCCTGCGCACCCGGGCCGAGCGCGACCGCATCGCCCATGCGCACGCGCACCACGCCGAGATTTTGCAGAGGAGCCTGGAGCAGTCCATCCAGGTCATCGCCGATACCGTGGGCGCACGCGACCCCTACACCGCCGGCCATCAACGCCGCGTCGGCGAGCTGGCGATGGCCATCGGGCGGGAACTGGGTCTGCCGGAGGATAAAATCCATGGCATCCACCTTGCCGCCGTCATTCACGACCTGGGCAAAATTCACGTGCCGGCGGAAATCCTTTCCAAGCCCGGCAAGCTCAGCGACATCGAGTTCATGCTCATCAAGGAGCATGCGCAGGCAGGCTACAACATCCTGAAGGACGTGGATTTCCCCTGGCCCATCGCCGACATCGTGCGCCAGCATCACGAGAAGCTGGACGGCTCGGGTTATCCGCAGGGGTTGAAGGGCGCGCAGATCCTGCTCGAATCGCGCATCATGACCGTGGCGGACGTGGTGGAGGCGATGTCATCGCACCGGCCGTATCGCGCGGCCTTGGGCGTGGAGGTCGCGCTGAAGGAGATCGAGCGTGGCCGCGGCAGCGCCTATGATCCCGCGGTCGCCGATGCCTGTCTCACGTTGTTCCGCGAAGGACGGTTCGCGTTTCAGCAGTGAGACCTGCGGGAGCGTCGCTCGTCAGGATGATGCCGGAACACCGGGCTCGCTGTTAGATTAGAATTCGAGCAGCACACACCGTTTTGAACAACCGCCGCAACACCCCAACGGGGTGCACCGCGCCACGCTTTCACAAGAAGGAGAGAACCTTATGCGCTTCACCCGCAGAAAATGGTTCCAGACCGTGCTCGCAGTGCCGGTGATGGCACTGGCAGCCGCGCTGCCCGCCACCGCGCTGGCGCAAACTTATCCGGCGAAGTCGATACGCATGATCGTGCCGTTTCCGCCCGGCGGCACCACGGACATCGTCGCGCGCCTGGTGGCGCAGCGCATGACCGAAACCCTGGGGCAGCCGGTGGTGGTGGAGAACCGCGCCGGGGCGGGCGGTTCGATAGGCGCCGACGTGGTGGCGAAGGCGGCGCCCGACGGCTACACCATCCTGATGCACAACATCACCTTCCCGCTCGCCTCCGCGGTGCTCGCCCCTGCCAATCGCGCGCCCTACAACATCGACACCGACTTCGCCGGCATTTCCATCGCCGCCAACGTGCCGCTGATCATCACCGCCCCCCCTAGCGTGCCGGCCAACACCCTGCGCGAATTCGTCGCCCTGCTGCAGAAGGACCGCAGCCTCAAGTACAACTACGGCTCGACCGGCCCCGGCTCCTACATGCACATCGTCGGCGAGGTGATCAAGCGCGACGGAAAAATCGAGATGACCCACATCCCGCTCAAGGGCGCGGCGCCGCTGAAGCAGGAACTGCTCGCCGGGCGGCTGCAGCTAGGCGGCGACCAGCTGTCCTCGTCTTTGGGCGATGTGAAGAAGGGCACGCTGAAGGCCCTGGCCACCAATTCGTCGCAGCGCATCGCCGCCCTGCCCGGCGTGCCCACGGTGCGCGAACAGGGCTTCCCGCGGCTGGAAGCCGAAGGCTGGAACGGATTGTTCGCGCCGGCGAAGACGCCCAGGGAGATCATCGACCGCCTCGCGCGCGAAACCGCGGCCGCAGCGCGCCACCCCGACGTGCTGAAGCGCTTTGCCGACATTGCCGCCGAGCCGGTGGGCTCCTCGCCGGCGGAACAGGACGCGATGCTGAAAAAACAGGTCGCCCAGTTCCGGCCTATCATCCAGGAACTGGGCGTAACCCTGGACTAAGGCCGATCACAGAGCGGGTGTAGGTAGCGGGACCACTGTAAGGTCCCGCCCGCCGCCCGCTTGCCAATTGAACAAGAGGAAGAATCGATGTCTCGAGTTGCCATCATCACCGGATCGGGCCGCGGCATAGGCGCGGCGACGGCCAAACTCGCGGCCGCGCGCGGCTATGCGGTTTGCGTGAACTACCTGAATAACGAGGAACGCGCCAGTGCGGTCGTGGCCGCCATCCGCGCGGGCGGCGGCCGCGCGATCATGGTGCGCGCGGACACCGCGAACGAGAGCGATGTGATCAAACTGTTCGAGCGCGTCGACCTCGAACTCGGCCCGGTCACCGCGCTGGTGAACAACGCCGGCATCACCGGCCGCGCCGGGCGCCTCGAGAGTTTCGATGCGGCCGCGATCCGGCGGGTGCTGGAGGTGAACGTGACCGGCACCATATTCTGCTCGCAGCAGGCGGTGCGGCGCATGTCGACCAGGAAGGGGGGCGCGGGCGGCGCCATCGTCAACCTGTCCTCGCTGGCGGCGACGCTGGGCGGCGCCGACCGATGGATACCCTATGCCGCCGCCAAGGGCGCGGTCAATAGTTTCACCATTGGCCTCGCCAAGGAAGTCGCGGCCGAGGGCATACGCGTCAACGCCATCAGCCCCGGCCTGATCGACACCGAAATCCACGCCGAGGCGGGGATAGGCGACCGGCTGCAGAAAGTGATTCCCATGGTGCCGATGGGGCGCCTCGGTACCGCCGAAGAATGCGCCGAGGCGATCCTCTGGCTGATGTCGGGCGAGGCTGCTTATATGACGGGCGCCATCCTGCCGCTGTCGGGCGGTCGCTGAGCGCCTGCGGCCGGCCGAACCTGTCATCGGGTCATTCCGAACTAGGATCCAGCCTTCGCCGTCAGCGCGGCTTCGACCAGCTTGCACCAGTAGGTGGCGCCGATGGGCAGCAGGGCGTCGTTGAAGTCGTAGCTGGAATTATGCAGTTCGCACGGCCCCATGCCCTGATACGCATCCACGCGATGCTCGCCGTCACCATTGCCGATGAACAGATAGGTGCCGGGCACTTTTTCCAGGTAGAAGGAAAAATCTTCGGATCCCGTATGTTGCGGCGTTGCGCGGTCGACGCGGTCGGCGCCGAACAGTTTTTCGGCGAGATCGGCGGCGAACCCGGTTTCCTTGGGCCAGTTGGAGAGCGGCGGGTAACAGCGCACGAAATGCAGTTCGCCGGTGGCCCCGTAAGCTTCGCACAGCTTGGTCACCATGCGGCGCATATTGTTTTCCAAGAGGTCGAGCACCTCGACGCTGTAGGTTCTGAGCGTTCCGC
>JAJZUN010000153.1 GCA_021848555.1 Pseudomonadota bacterium
AAACAAAACGAGCCGCCTTCGGGCGGCTTTTTTTCGCCCTGAAATCCCGCGGAAATTTTTCCCCCTATCCAAGAAAGTCCAAACAAACAATCCTGAACGCCATGGCACCCGCTGAGGCGCGGAAATTTCCCGCCATATCCAATTGAGTTTGGATTCTTGATTCTAGGCGGGTGGGTGGCGCTGATCGCGCGCGCCTATTTTCAACCCCTTGAAGGAGTCTCGTATGGAAAAACTTGTCGCCACTATTTCGGAAGCTTGCCTGCTTCTTGGGATCAAGCGGAGCACGCTGTATGCGCTGGAGAACGCCGACCCCACATTCCCGCGCAAGATTTCGCTCGCACCGCGGCGCGTGGGCTTTATGCGGTCAGAGTTGGAGGCCTGGCTTGCCGCTCGGCCGCGCGTTGCACGGTCGCCCGCCCCGGAGGTCTCCGGCAAAGCCGCGTGAGACAGGCCATGGGGAAATCAAAAAGAAAAGCCGTCGGCCCGGCCAGGGGCATGACGGCTTATCACAACAGACAGCGCAGCGATTCTAAACCATGCTATTGCCGAGGCCAAGGAACTTGCATCACCTGCGGATGGTGGCGCCGGACCATGCGCGTCAACAGCGAGCGCCGCAAAGGCCTGGTGGGCAATCATGGGCGTTGACATGCTGCTATCCAAACTGGACGGCGTGAAGCGAACCGGCCCGGGGCGCTGGCTGGCGAAATGCCCGGCGCATGAGGACCGCCGCGCCTCGCTGGCGATTCGCGAAGGCGACGTGGGCAAGACCTTGGTGCATTGCTTTGCCGGATGCACTGTTCGTGAAGTCGTCGCCGCTGCCGGATTGGAAATATCCGATCTGTTTCCCCCGCGCCCTGCTGACCCCGCCCACATCGGCAGGCCAGAGCGGCGGCCGTTTCCAGCATCGGACATACTGCGCGCAATCGCATTCGAAGCGCTTGTTGTCGGCTGTGCGGCGTCGACGCTGGGCGCCGGTGGCTCGCTGCCGGCCACAGAACGGGATCGGCTGATGCTGGCCGTGCGGCGGATTCAGGCTGCGGTTGATGCGGGGGGGCTGAATCATGGCTGACGACGGCGCGGAACGCGGTGCAGCTTTCCTCGACAGATTGGCCCCCACGGGTGGCGGGCGCCAGGCACCCAAGGCGGCCGCGCCGGCAGACGATGGCAGGCGCTGGGATGAGCCGATGGGGTTCAATCAAATCGAAACCCCGGAACTGCCACCCGACTTGCTGCCTGGCGTGTTTGGCGAGTACGCGGATGCCTTGTCGTCGGCGCTGCAAACACCGCCGACGATGGCCGTTCTGTTCATCCTGGCGGTGCTGTCGCTGGCCTTGCAGCGCAAGTTCAAGACGTCGGCGTTCGGTGATGACTACTGCGAGCCGGTCAACGTGTGGGTGGTGATCCTGGCCGACTCCGGCGAGCGCAAATCTGCATTGATTCAGCGGCTACTCAAGCCGGTGCTGCTGAAGGAAGCGAAGTTGGCCGACCAGATGCGCCCCGAGATTGTCGAGCGGGACACCCTGCGCAAGATCAGCCAGCGGCGCGCGGAAAAGTTGCAGGCTGACGCGGCGAAAGAGGATAGCCCGGTGCGGCGCGGCGAGATCGTGGCCGAAATCACCGACCTGGCGGAACAGACGCCGGACGAACTGCGGCCACCTCGATTCTTCACGGGCGACGTTACTCCTGAGAGGTTGCAGGGGATGCTGGTCGAGCACGATGGCCGCATGTCGGTGGTCTCCGACGAGGGCGGCATATTCGCCGTGCTGGCTGGCCTGTACTCGGGTGGCGAGTCGGTGGTTGATGTGGCGCTGCAGGCTTATTCCGGCTCGCCGGTGCGGGTTGATCGCGGTAGCCGCACCGCGGTAATCGATCGGCCTGCGCTGACCTTCGGACTCGGGATGCAGCCGGGCCTGCTGCAAGACATGGCACCGACAGCAAAGCGCAAGTTTCGCAGCTCTGGAACCTTCGCCCGCTTCTTCTTCGGACTCCCTGCAACCCGCATCGGCAAGCGCGATATGGGCCGGCGCGTCAACATCGCGCCCGAGCTTGAGGCGCGGTATCGGGGCGAGGTGCTGCGGCTGCTGGAGCTTGAACCGCGCACCGACGTTGCCGAGGGAGAGGATGACGAACACATCCTGCTGCTGTCCGATGCCGCACGCGAGCTATGGGTGCGTTTCGCTCAAAAAATCGAAAACGCGCAGGCCGAAGGCGGGCCGCTGGAATCGATGCGCGACTGGTGCGCCAAGCTGCCAGGCGGCGCGCTGCGAGTGGCTGGATTGTTTCACGTTGCCGGGCACGGCAGGCCGGATGAGGCTATCAGCGA
Source organism: Pseudomonadota bacterium (assembly GCA_021848555.1). The sequence goes on from JAJZUN010000153.1 coordinate 2,324, forward strand.
GGAAACGATGAAGCGCGCTGTCGACCTGTGCCGGGGGCTGATACGCCACGCCCTGGCCGTGTTCGACCTGATCGGCGCCGATCCTGCCACCGATGACGCCAAGGTGTGCTGGCGCTGGATCGAGCGGCGCGGCGAGCCCGAGTTCCTGCGCTCCGAATTGCACCGTGCGCACCATAGCCGGTTCGACCGGATCGACCGCCTAATTGCCGCACTGGAAACACTCAAGGTTCGCAACTTGATCGCCGGCCCGTTCAAAGGGACGGCAACAGGTGGGCGGCCGCCGATTTACTACCAGGTCAACCCGCTTGCCATGAGGAGAGGCGGCGGGGATGTGCCTGCATGAAGGTTTTTCACCGGCGCGCTGTGCGCCATTCAACCACTGAAAGGGGCAACAAATGAGCAAAGTAGCATCAATCAGGAGTGGGGATTCCGCGCTGGGAGGCGATGTGACCGAAGCGCCGAACAGGGTGGTCGGCGGAGATTCTTCAATGCTGGAAAAGCTGGCCGGCGCACTAGACCGGGTGGTTTCGGAGCGTGAGAAAACCCTGCGGGCAGTGCGATCCGCTAACGCGATCCTGCGCGAACCATCGCCGCCCGGATTCGACCACGCGGCTTCAGGGCGTGCGATTGCGCAGGCGCGCGTCAACGATCTTTTGGCCGGCACCGCCGAGGCTGATGGCGTGGCGGCGGAATTCGACAGGCAAAGAAAGGCGGCAGACGAGGCGCATGCCCAGCATGCACGGCGGCATACCGAGGCGAGACGCCAGCTTGAGCAGGCGGAATCGATGCTGGCGGCGCTGACTGCGCAGGCCGTTGAGCTTGATCGATCTCTTCGCAAGGAGCTTATTGGGATCGGCGCATCGGAGGAAGCAGCCGCCGCCAAGGCGCTGAACGAGGCTATCGAAGGCTACATCACGGCTTTCGTCGATTTTCGAGCGGTGATCTGGCTGCAGCATGTCGGGGAGCCTGGTGAACGTGGACGGCAATTTTCGTTCCCCCGCGAGGACGATATCACGCTCGCCGTTCCGGACGCATGCCGTTCCGATGTGCCTGAAGGCTGGCAGCAGACTGCCGACAGCGGCGTCGTGCTCTGGGATCGGTATGGGATCGCGCGTCGCGTGAATGAGCGCGTAACCGAAATCATGTCTTTGAGCACTGCCGGGCTTTATCCAAAGGTCGGCGCTGATCTTGTGCGGCAGCAGGATTCCTAAGGGCATCCCAGGCGGGCGGTCTGTCCGCTGATTTTTTAGCAGTCAATGTGAAAGGATCAAGATGGATATGCAATGCAAAGACATTGAAGTATGCGGCACCTCCGCGCATGGCCATGGTGGACCCGGGGAACCGCCGTCCCCTGACGACGATGATGATTGGGAGGATGACGAAGTGCCGTGGTGCTGACGAAATATCGAACAGCCGGGCCTGTCCCGGCTCTTGGCTTTCAACTTGAAAGGAAAACGACCATGAGTGACCAAAAACTTACCTACGCTATCGGCGGCGACGCCAGCGGGTGGAAGAAGGCGCTGGCCGACGTCGAGGCTGCGAACGCCCGCGTTCGCCAATCTCTGACCGCCAAGCTGGGCGAGATCGGCACCTTCAAATCCGCGCAGGCCGAGCTGACGCGCCTGGGCGCGGCGCTGGATGAGGCCAAGCGCAAACGCGACTTCTTCATCAACTCCGCCCAGGCCGGCGGGGCGGCAGGCGTCAAAGCCTTCGCGCGCGATATCGCCCAGGCCAAGGCGGAAGTGTTGCGCCTTGCCGAAGCGATGCAGCGGCAGCGCGCCACGCTGACGGGCACGGGCTCGGCTCTCAAGGCCGCAGGCTTCGATGCGGCGAACCTGTCCGGCGCGGAAGCGAAGCTGCGCGCGGCGATGGACGCGGCCAACGGGGCCGCGGCGAAACAGTCGGCCGCGCTGCGCGAGCAGTTCGCGCGCAACGGTGAATTCCGTCGCAGCGTCGATCAGGTGCGCGATTCCTTCGCGCGGCTGCGTGCCACCTTCGCGCCTTTGGTGGCGACGCTGGCCGCCGGTTTCAGCGTGCGCGGTATGGCGGAGGCGGCGGATCAGTACGCCAATCTGCAGGCACGGCTGAAATTGGCCGCGCGGTCGCAGGAAGAGTTCGCCGCATCGAACGATGCGATCCAGCGGATTGCGAGCGCGGCGCAGGCGCCGCTAGCAGAGACGGCCGCGCTCTACACCCGCATTGCCAACAGCCTCAAGGATACCGATGTCAGCCAGGCCGCGTTCGTCGACACGACCGAAGCGGTCGCGCTGGCGCTAAGGCTGTCGGGCGCGACGGTTGCAGAGTCGCAATCCGCGTTTTTGCAATTTTCCCAGGCCATGGCATCGGGCACGCTGCGAGGTGAAGAGCTGAATGCTGTTTTTGAATCGGCACCACGCCTGATGCAGGCGCTGGCCGCTTCGCTTGGCAAGCCGGTTGGTGAGTTGCGCGCCATGGCAAAAGAGGGTGCCTTGACCCGGGATGTATTGATTAACGGGTTGGCCGCCGAGCTGCCCAAATTGCGGCGCGAAGCTGAGAGCCTGCCGAAAACGCTGGCCGGAGCCTTCGTCGAATTGGGAAATCGGGTGCTTTTGATGGTTGGGCAGATCGATCAGGCATCCGGTGCCAGCGCATCGCTCGCCAAGTCATTTCTCGATCTGGGAACACCCGCCATCCGCGTTGTTTTCCAGACGCTTACTGTGCTTGCCGCCAATCTGGCATTTGTGTTCAAGACGGTTGGGCGGGAAATAGGTGCCTATGCCGCGCAGGTCGCCGCGATGCTGCGGCTGGATTTTAAGGGCGCCCGGGGCATCCATGACGCCGTGGCTGCCGATGCCAAGGCTGCCCGCGCTGAACTAGATGCGCTTGAGAAAAAAATAATGGGATTGGGTGCGCCAAAAGTTGCCATCAAGCCAGTGACGGGTAAGGGTGCGATTTCAAATCCGAACGTGGTTGATACAGGCAAACCCGACAAGGCCGCGCTGAGTGCTGTCCAACGGGAGGTGGCCGCGCTGCTGAGGGCGCAGGAAGCGCTGGAGAAGGCGCGGGCGGAAGCCGCTGCGCAGGGGCTGGAAGACAGCCTCACCACCCGCCGCGAAAAGCTCGAGCAGGCGCGCAAGGCGGAGCTGATCGACGAGGCAGGGTTCATCGCGGCGAAGGCGGCGCTGGACGAGGAGGGGCTGCGCAACGAGCTGGCGGCCTTGCAGGACCAGCAGGCGAAGCTGCGGGCGGCATCGTTGGCCCCGGGCGCGAAAGGTTCGGAGCGCACGCAGGCGCTGGCCGATCTGGCGCTGGTGGATGCGCGCATCCAGTCGGCCGGCGACAAGATACTCAACCTGAGCCAGGCGGCGACGGCTGAACTGGCCGCGCTGGCCTCGGCCAGGCTGAAGGCGCAGGCGGAGTTCATCGATGGACTGGAGCAGGAAGCATTTTTGTCGGGCCTCGCCAACGATGAACGCGAAACCGCGCTGCTGCTGCTGGAAGCGGAAAAGCGCGGCATCACCGACGTCAACCGCCTGTTGGAACTGCAGGGGCAGATTCGCGCCAACGCCAACGCAGCGAAGGCGTCGGAAGAACTGCAGCGGCAGCAGGATGATGTGTACAAGACCGTGCAGCAAGGCGTGCAGCGAGGGTTTGCCGACGGCCTCAATGCCATCGCGACGGGCGAGGGCACGCCGCTGAAGAACGCGGTCGATGCCTTGCGGAACGCGCTGTCGAATGCGCTGGCCGGCAGCCTGACCGATGCCCTGCTCAATAGTCCGCTGGTCGGCGGCAAGGAAGGCGTGTTCAACATCGCCGGGTCGCTTGGTTTCGGTGGCAAGAATGACGGCTCGACCCCGGCCAGCGCGATCTATGTGCGGGACGTGAACACGGCAGCCGATGCGCTGTCAGGGGCGGGCAGCGGCGAAGGCGGTGGCCTGTTCTCCGGCTTCACCAGCATGTTGAGCAGCCTGTTTGCCGGAATCAAGGCCGCCTTCGTCAGCATGGTGAGCAGCATCGGCAATGCGCTGTCCGGCGCTTTCGGTGGCGGCGGCGGTGGGCAGAACTGGCTCGGCGCGATCGCCAGCGCATTCGGGTTTGCCGAAGGCGGATGGACCGGGCCAGGCGGCAAGTACCAGCCGGCCGGCATCGTCCACGCCGGCGAATTCGTGTTCGACCAGGCGGCCACCAACCGCATCGGCGTCGGCGTGCTGGAAAACATGCGGCGCATCGCCAGCGGGCGCTTCGTCAGCAGTCGCCCGCGTCTGGGCTACGCCGATGGCGGCGCGGTGAACCTGCCGGGCGGCGCCGCGCCGGTGGTCAACTCCAGCACGAAGATCGTCAATCACTTCGACATG
>JAJZUN010000154.1 GCA_021848555.1 Pseudomonadota bacterium
CGGTGCGGTGATCTTCGGCGTGTCGCGCGACAACCTCGCGTCGCACGACAGATTCCGCAGCCAGCTCGAGCTGCCGTTCGATCTGATCGCCGACACCGAAGAGAAGCTCTGCCACATGTTCGGCGTGGTCAAGAACAAGATCATGTACGGCAAGAAGGTCAAGGGAATCGAACGCAGCACCTTCCTGGTCGACGCCGAAGGCGTGCTGCGCCACGAGTGGCGCGGCGTGAAGGTCGCCGGCCATGTCGAGGAAGTGCTCGAGGCCGTTCGCAAGCTTTGAACCGTTCCAAGCGCGATGCACCGGTCCGCGGGGGCCGGGGCGTGTTCCCATCGAGCCGCCGCCGGGCTTGCGCCCGCCGGCGGCTTGTCGTTTGTCGATTCCGCTCTGGCTGCTGACCCATGCCCCTGCCCAAGCCTCCCGCCAAACTCGGCGCCCTGCTCCACCCGCCGGCGCCCGATGCCGACGCGACCGTGACACCGCCGCGCGCGCCCAAGCGCGCGAAATCCGGCACGGCCCCCCTGGCGCAATCGTCGCCGACGGCCGCCAGTCGCGCCGCGCCGGGCAAGACGCGCGCGCCCAGCGCACCCGCGTCGTCGCCTGCTGTGCCGGCACCGGCGGTGCCGCCTGCGGCGGCTTCGCGCCTCGCGGGCAAGGCCGCACCCGAGGTCGCTGCGGCACCGGCACACGGCGCCGTCGCCGTGCCCGCCAATCTGCAGCGGCGCAAGGCGCCCGCGCCCAAGCCGGCTGCGCGCCAGGCCGCTGCGGTGCGCAAGCTGTTCGTGCTCGACACCAATGTGTTGATGCATGACCCGACTTCGCTGTTCCGCTTCGAGGAACACGACGTCTACCTGCCGATGGTCACGCTGGAGGAACTCGACGGCCACAAGAAGGGCATGTCCGAAGTCGCGCGCAATGCGCGCCAGGCCAGCCGCGAGCTCGACGCGCTGGTCGCCGACATCGAAAGCGGCATGGAACAGGGCATACCGCTGGACCACACCGGACACGCGGAAGCTGGAGGGCGGCTGTTCTTCCAGACGCGTGCGCACGTCGCGCGGCTGCCCGAGGCGCTGCCGCAGGGCAAGGCCGACAACCAGATCCTGGCCGTGCTGCACGAGCTGACCCAGCTGCACGCGCCGCGACCGGTGGTGCTGGTGTCCAAGGACATCAACATGCGCGTCAAGGCGCGCGCACTGGGCCTGCACGCCGAGGATTACGCCAACGACAAGACGCTCGACGACGCCGACCTGCTGTACACCGGACTGCTGCAGCTTCCGGCCGACTTCTGGGAACAACAGGCGCAACAGATCGAGAGCTGGCAGCAAGGCGGCCAGGCGTTCTACCGGCTGCAGGGCCCGCTGGTGGCGGCGATGCTGGTCAACCAGGCCGTGTACTGGGAGTCGCCCAGCGCCACGCCGCTGCACGCCCGGGTGCGGGAGATCCGGGCTTCCACCGCAGTGCTGCAGGTCGTGCGCGACTTCACCCATCCGAAGACCAGCGTCTGGGGCGTCACCGCGCGCAACCGCGAGCAGAACTTCGCGCTGAACCTGCTGCTCGACCCGGAAGTCGACTTCGTCACGCTGACCGGACAGGCCGGCACCGGCAAGACCCTGCTGGCGCTCGCCGCGGGTCTGCACCAGGTGCTGGAAGATCGACGCTACAACGAAATCATCATCACCCGCGTGACGGTTCCGGTCGGCGAGGACATCGGCTACCTGCCTGGGACCGAGGAAGAGAAGATGTCGCCGTGGATGGGAGCGCTCGACGACAACCTCGAGGTGCTGAACCAGTCCGGCGGTGCGCCGGGGTCCGGCGAATGGGGCCGTGCGGCGACCCAGGAGCTGATCCGCTCGAAGGTCAAGATCAAGAGCATGAGCTTCATGCGCGGACGCACCTTCCTGAACAAGTTCGTCATCGTCGACGAGGCGCAGAACCTGACGCCCAAGCAGATGAAGACCCTGGTCACGCGAGCCGGCCCCGGCACCAAGATCATCTGCATGGGCAACCTGGCGCAGATCGACACCCCGTACCTGACCGAGGGCAGTTCGGGCCTGACCTACGTCGTCGACCGCTTCAAGGGCTGGAAGCACGCCGGCCACATCACCCTGGCGCGCGGCGAACGCAGTCGGCTGGCGGATTACGCGACCGAGGTGCTCTGAGCCTGCCGGGCGGCCGGGGGGATCCCGGTCGCTTGCGCCGGCATCGCCGCGCGCGGGTGGGCCGGATCGGGCAGGCGCGCGAGGATCGGCGCCATCAAGTGCCGAGGCTGGCGGCCAGGCCGAGCAGCCAGTCGCGATCCCAGCGCGGCTGCTTCGGGTGGTCGACATCGTCGAACACCACCAGCTCGTAGCTCGAGCGCTCGTTCGCCCACGACAGCGTGCTCCTGCTCAGCCCCGCCGGAGATTTTTCGATCTCCAGGCTCGCCGGATGGGGGCCGACGTTCGCGTTGAGGAATTCGGTGAAGATCAGCACAGCCGATTCGAGCGAGTCCGCGAAGTTCATTTCGTCGAGATAAGCCATCACCTTGTCCGGGCGCACGAACAGCCTGGTCATCGTGATCATCTTGCCGTCGACGACGAGCCCGGGGATCGTTCCGAGGCACTCCCAGTCCTTCAGCTCGGAAGCCTCGAGCCTTACCGACGAGCCGCCGACGAGAGTCGGCGCATTGCTTCCGGGCGGCACGATGAAATCCAGTGCGTGCGACAACGCGTCGGCGATCTCGCGATCCTCGACGAGTCGGTATCCGGCGCGGTGCGCGCGCAGCCGCTGCTCCAGCATCTCGCGCTGACCTGCCGGCACTTCGGTGATCGATTTGTACACCGCCTTGCGTGGCACGAATCCGGGCGTCGGGCTGAGCCGCGGGTCGTTGAGCGCCTGTTCCAGCGACGGCATCCCCGGTGCGTGCTCGCCGACGGCCGGCGCGCCGGCCACCGCGCCGAGGAATGCGATGCATGAAACGACGCAAATCAGTTTTGTATGCATGACATCCTCCAATTACTCAATCCTGTTAAATCAATGAATTCATGGGTGACGAACGGGCAGCAAAATATTGCAATCGGTCGCCCTCGTACCTCCCAGATAAACCTCCTTGCCGTTGCCATTCCAGCCATAATGGTAGCCAACGACGATTCCCCACCAGAACTCACTGGCCAGATGTCCAGCGTATGAACGCCAGGTAAATTCCCAGCCTCTGGCCTGGGGCGCTTTCGGGTAGGTATTGATGATATGAAGCAAATCTCCGTCTGCGTTATAGTGCGCGGATGCCGTCCATAGCCGACGCCTCGGCAGGAGGCTTGGGTGAAACGTCGAGCTTTCCTGCGCACCCGCTGGAGCACAGGATCGACTGAAGATCAACCAGCCCCATCCAACATGCTGCTCGCCAGCCGCAGCGGGGATGGACAAGAATGTCTGCAGCGCAAGGCCCGCGCATGACGCGCCCATCAGGGCTGGAAGGCAATGTCTTTTTTTCGGCACGAAATTTCCTTTGCAGCGATATCAGCCGATTCAATCATCCGCAGCGGAGCGCGCCCGGCGCGTGCTGCTTGACGCACAACATTCAATGAGACCGGCCATTTGGAAAATGATAGGCGGTCACGAGCTGCATTTGATCGGAAACGCAGTGGTGCGGATTCTGTCTGGCGCTGGACCAATGCAACTGCACGGCGATGCGCGCGCTGCTCGGAGTCATTGCAGAAAAAATATCCTGCAGGCAAGACGAAACTTGAAAATCAACCCACGTCAGCACCAGGGCTGCGACATTTCGCAACCCGTCTTCAACCGCATTCCGAGGCGCGCCACAGCGATCCGTTCGTAATCGAAACGGTTGCCTCGTCGCGGCGAACGCGATCACGACGCGAAGCGCGTCGACTGGACCATGCCGGCGCAAGACAGGCGCACGCCGGCTGCGCGCCGGGGCGCCGCGCATCGCGCCCCGCGCGAACAGCCGCTGCAAGTCCTGCGGCGTCGGTTGCACGCAGAGCACGATCGCCTGCACGATCGGACCTTCCTCGAGCCGCAGGTGGCCGTACACGTACGGTGCGATGCCCTCGAAGCGCGGATGGCACGCCGAAGTGATGTTGTGCGATGCGAACAGCAGCGTGGCGCGGCCGCTGATCGGGCGCTGCCCGACGTCCCAGCCTGATGCGCTTGGCTGCGCAGACACAGCAGCGCCGCGATCAAGCTCGGCAGCGACATCTCCGCGAATTCGGCCGAGTGGATGTTGTCGCGCACGCACCGAAGGATGTGCTGGACACATTCACAGAATTGAGGCCGGCATGGTCATCGCCTCAAAAAGACGAACAAAAACACCGAACTATGCTGAATATTCAGCCGCGCAGAAGGGCTTGAGTTCGGTCCATTGACACGATCGGGGCCAATGGTGGAAGAGGACATATTAACTATCTCACATATGTGAAACGATGCTGAATGGATGGATCTTATGGGACGGACCGGGCACAATCGATATTGCAGAGAAAAATTTCTGCTCTTGAACTGCCCGTTGCCGACTGTGGACCTGCAGCTCATCGAACGGTGGCAGCTCGACTCGACCGCGCCCTTCGCCGGGCCGGAGACGGCGCCTGACAACCTGTGCGGTACGCATCGAGTAGCCATCGATACATTGGGGCATCCATTTAAACCAAAGGATGTAAGCATGAGCAAGAGCACTAAAATAAATCCAGACGATTTCAAGCTGATCCGCAACGACAAAGACCTGCAGTTGCTCAAGGGGATATCGCGCCGCACACTCCTGAAATATACCGGCGGGGCGATCGCCTGTGTGTCCCTGGGATCTTTGGTTACCGGTTGCGGCGGCGGCCAGGATCCCATTCAGCAATACCCGATTGATCCGAAGGTCACGACGACGCTCGACCGGATGATCAAATTCCCGATCCCCTCAGCAGGGCTGTCCCCGAACGGTGGCCAGGCGCTTCAGAAATATCAACTCAACCAGATCCAGCAATACGACACCTTGGGCTACGGCGCGTGGTCGTTCGGGGCGCCTCTCCCGATGGTGCAGCGCACGGATCTCATGCCTGATGGCTACAGCCAACCGACGCCGGCCAGAATTACCAGGCTCCTGAACTTTTTTTCCTTTTCCGACGCCCATATCACCGACAAGGAAGCCCCCAACCAGATGATCGCTCTCCAGCAGCTGCCCCCGGATGTGGACCCGTACGCCGGAGGGGTGACCGGGGCGTACGCACCGGTCATGCTGTACTCGACGCATGTACTCGACGCAGCCGTCCAGACCGTGAATGCGCTGCACGCGAAGGATCCTTTCGATTTCGGCATCGCACTCGGAGACGCCTGCAACAGCACGCAGTACAACGAGCTTCGCTGGTACATCGACGTCATCGACGGCAAGGTGATCACCCCGAGTTCCGGCGCGCATCTCGGAGCCGATACCGTCGATTTCCAGCGCCCGTACAAGGCAGCAGGGCTGAACCCCTCGATCCCGTGGTACCAGGCACTGGGCAACCACGACCACTTCTTCACCGGGTCGTTTGTCGTTGATCAAGAGCTGCGGAATTCGTACCTGAGCGGAAACATTTGGGTGATCGGTGACGCGCTCAAACCGGACATTACCACCTGGGCGACCCCTCCCAATCACTACCCCGTGCTGTTTAACGTCGACAAATTGCTCGTGAACCCGAGCCCGGCCTACTACGGGGGCTGTATCAACGGGGCGTCCCCATATGGCGCCGTCATCGACGCCGGGCCGGTCGGGCAATTCGCCACCCCCCCGGTTGTGGCCGCCGACGCGAATCGCCGCTCGTTGTTGCGCTCGGAGTGGGTCCATGAATTTTTCACCACCACGACACTCCCGGTCGGACATGGCTTTAACCTGGTTGACCCGACTCAGGTAGACGGGTTTGCCTGCTACAGCTTTTTGCCGAAATCATCCATTCCGATCAAGGTCATCGTTCTCGATGACACGCAGTCGGAAACCGACGGCTCGAACGACATCCATGGGCACGGTTACCTCGATGCGAACCGCTGGGCCTGGCTCCAGGCCGAGCTCGCAGCCGGTCAGGCGGCAAATCAGTTGATGATCATCGCCGCGCATGTCCCGATCGGCGTTTCGGCCATTGGCAGCGAAATGGAATGGTGGGAGGGGGAATCGGCTACCACCGCCCAGAACCGGAATGCCGTGGACTTGGCCGGGTTGGTCCAGACACTGTGGAACACACCGAACCTGCTGATGTGGATGGCAGGACACCGACACATTAACACCGTCAAGGCGTTCCCGTCTCCCAACAAAGCGACCAACCCGGAGCAAAGTTTCTGGCACGTCGAGACCTCATCGTTGCGAGATTATCCGCAGCAGTTCAGGACCTTCGAGATTTTTCTCAACGCCGACTACACCGTGTCCATCGTCACCACGAACGTGGACCCATCCGTTGCCGAAGGCACGCCGGCGGCGATGTCCCGGAAATACGCGATCGCCCAGTGGCAGATCACCCAGCCGTATTCCCCGACCAATCCATTCATAAACGCACCCAATATAGCCTCTGTTTCCATACCGAACGCCCCCATCCCCCCCATCCCCGTCGAAAGCATCGATCCGTCACGCAATCAGGACCCTGAATCCGTGTTCGGCGCCGACCGCATGTCGCCTGTGATGCCAT
>JAJZUN010000155.1 GCA_021848555.1 Pseudomonadota bacterium
CATTCTGGGCCCACGACTGTTCAACCACCAACTCAACCTTCAACTATGTTCGGGACATCGTCAGGAGCACGGCGGCACCGCGGTATCGGCGCGCGAACTGGGCGTGCCCGAGCACCATGTGGTGAAAACCCTGGTGATGGAGGACGAGGCGAAGCGGGGCCTGATCGTGCTGATGCACGGCGATCGCAAGGTCTCGACCAAGAACCTGGCGCGGCAGATCGGCGCGAAACGGGTCGAGCCCTGCACGCCCGAGGCCGCCAGTCGCAATTCGGGTTATCTGGTGGGCGGCACCTCGCCTTTTGGCACCAGAAAGCGCCTGCCGGTCTACGTCGAGAAAAGCGTTCTGGATTTGGACAAGATTTACATCAACGGCGGGCGGCGCGGCTACTTGGTCGGAATAGCACCGGGAGAACTTGTGCGGCTATTGGATGCCAAGGCGGTCGAGGTGGCGCTGGAAGAGTGACGGGACGTGTCGGCCCGGGGGCGGGCCTCCTACTTCTTGCCTCTTTCGATCGCCACGCCGACCCGCCGCGCGTTGCGCTGGGCGCCGATCTTGGCCACGCTGACGCGCACCCACGGCGCATGGAATTCCCCGATCAGGATTTGCGCCACATGCTCGGCGAGATTTTCCACCAGGCCGTAATGCTGCTCGACCAGTGCAGCGCGGATGCGTTCGATCACCACCGCGTAGTCTATGGTGTCGGCAACCTTGCCGCTTTTGAACACGCGGTCATCGGGCAGCGCGATTTCCAGGTCCAGCTCCACCGTCTGGGTAATGGTTTTCTCGCGCTTGTAGATGCCGATGCGCGCGTCCAGCCGGATTTCGCGTAGGAATATGATGTCCATGTCGTGGGAGTCGGGATGGGGGCTAGGGCGGGATACGCATCTCGCGTAAAATGTGCTGCACATTCTAACAGACCGTTCGGAATTGCCGAAACGGCCGCCGGCAAAAGGGAGCATAAGGGGAGACGTCCGAAGGTCTCGATCCCCCTTGAGGGGAAAGTCCCCGCAGGGGATATCCCCTCATTTCGCAATCGGTTCTAAGGTAATTTAGATGGCGACCATAATCTTCGCAGTTGCAGCCTATCTCATCGGCTCGCTTTCGTTCGCTGTGATCGTGAGCCGGATGTTCGGGCTGCCCGATCCGCACAGCTACGGCTCCGGCAATCCGGGCGCTACCAATGTGCTGCGCACCGGCAGGAAACTCGCAGCGGCGCTGACGCTCGCGGGCGACACCGGCAAGGGCGTGCTGGCGGTGGCGCTGGCCCGGCATTTCGCCGCGGACTACGGCGTGGACACGAGCGGCATCGCCCTGGTCGCGCTGGCGGTGTTCCTGGGCCATGTGTATCCGGTGTTTTTCCGTTTCCGCGGCGGCAAGGGCGTGGCCACCGCGCTCGGCATCCTGTGCGCGCTAAGCCTGTGGCTGGGGCTGGCGACGCTGGCGACCTGGCTGGTGATCATGCTGTTCTTTCGCATGGTCTCGCTCGCCTCCATCATCGCCGCCGTGTTCGCGCCGTTTTGCACCGCCATGCTGTTCGGACTGGCGAGTCCGCTGCTGCCGGGCGTACTGGCGATAGCCGCGCTCCTGGTCTACCGGCACAATGAAAACATCGCCCGCCTGCGCGCCGGCACCGAGAGCCGCATCGGCGCGAAGAAACCGGATTCCGCATGAGTTCGACACCGCTGGCCGCCGCGCTGCTGGGTTTTGGCCTGACGCTGGGTCTGATCCGCTTCCTCGCCCCCCGGGCGGAACGCTATGGCCTGGTCGATGCGCCCGGCGCCGGGCGCAAGGACCACGCCGGCAATACCCCGACCGTAGGCGGGCTGGCGATCGTGCTCGGGCTGGCATCGACGGCGCTGCTGACGCAATTCGCGACCCAGGTACACCCCGCGTTCTGGGCGGGACTGTTTTTGATCGCGCTTACCGGCACGCTGGACGACTTGTTCGACCTGCAGCCCGTCATCAAATTCGCGGCGCAGATTACGGCTGCGCTGCTGATGATCCACTGGGGCGGCCTGGTATTGCTTTCCCTGGGCGATCTGGTGCGCGAACAGCCTCTGGTGCTGGGACGGTTCGCCGTGCCGCTCACCGCGTTTGCCCTGATCGGGGTGGTAAACGCGATCAACCTCTGCGACGGCGCAGACGGCCTTGGCGGCGGCCTGGTGTTCATCGCGTTGTTCTGGATCGTTGTGATGGGCGCGATTTCGCCGAATAGCGACACGCTCGCGCTGCCGCTGGGATTGCTGGGCTGCATCGCCGCATTCCTCGCGTTCAACATGCGCACTCCGTGGCGCAGCCGGGCCGCGATTTTTCTCGGCGATGCCGGCAGCCTGTCCCTGGGATTTGCGCTCGCCTGGCTCACGGTGGACGCGGCGCAGCCGCGCGCGCAGTTGTTCCCGCCGGTCACGGCGATCTGGCTGGTGGCGATCCCGATCAGCGACACCATAGTCTGCATGAGCCGGCGCCTGGCCCATGGCAAGAACCCGTTTCGCGCCGACCGCACCCATCTGCACCATATCCTGATCGATCTCGGCCTGACTCCGGGAAAAGCCGTCGCGCTGATCCACCTGATCGCCTTCGTGCTCGCCGCGGCGGGCGTCGCGGGCTGGGCCCTGGGCGTGCGCGAGCACCATATGTTCTACAGCGCGATGGCGGTGTTCGCGCTGTATATCGTCCTGGTGCAATTGGGCCTCGCCCGCGTAGCGGCGCGGCCTGCGACCACGGCCGCGGTACACAAAATATGACAATTGCCTGCTTTCGTGGCGCGCGTGCGGAATATCACCTGGGCTAAAATTGTCTGCTGGTTTTGCAGCTTTCGAGAAGCGGACAGTGAATTGAGAGTATCAGGGCGCGATGCGCAAACCAAGACCTAGGACGCCTGCGTTCGTGCTGGCGGGCACGGCGGTGCTGAGCTCGGCCGCGCTGGCGCAACAGCCGCGCCTGGATACCTCGCTCGGGGCGATCGCGGCGCCGGTGCCGTATTCACCCTCGTCGTCGGCGGCCGCCCAGGAAGGCGCGTCGCAATCCGGCGGCCTCACGCTGCAACTCATGGGCATGCTGGTCACGGTCCATCCGTCGGTAAGAATGGAAACCCGGCACGACGACAACATCTACCTCTCCCCGACCAAGCGCACCGCCGACCAGATGCTGGTGCTGACCCCGGCGCTGCGCCTGGAGACCCGCCAGGGCGCCAACACTTTCGCCTTGCGCATGAGCACCAGCATAGGCCGGTATCGGAACAACACGGCGGACAACTACACCACCTACAACCTCAACGGCATGGCCGATTTCGATCTGGGCACGCGCCTGCGCGCCAACCTGAGCGGCGACTATCTCGACGGCGAAGATCCGCGCGGCTCCACCAACAACGCGATCTCCTCCACCCCCGACCGTTACCGCCAGACCCAGGGACGGGGCATATTCTCCTACGGCGCAAGGGGCGCCCAGGGGCGCATCGACTTCGAACTCGGGCAATTGCGCCGCGCCTACTACAACAACCGCGCCACCACCGCCGGCAACGACCGCACCGTCGACGACGTCGGCGCCACCTTCCATTGGCGCCTCGGCCCCAAGACCACGCTGCAGTTCCAGGGCAAGCACAGCAGGATCGCCTACGACTCGGCGACATCGACCCTGGGCAGCGTCGAAAACGCGCTGCTGGCCGGCGCGACCTGGGAGGCCACTGCGAAAACCCGGGGCACGTTCAGAATCGGCGTGATCAAAAAAGACTTCGACGATAGCGCGCGCGCCAGTTCCAGCAGCATCAGCTGGAGCGGGGATATAACCTGGAGCCCGCTCACCTACTCGCATGTCAATCTGACTTTCAACCGCGCGCCGGCCGAGACCACCGGCGGCGTCGGCAATTTCATCGTCAGATCCTTGCCCACGGTAAGATGGACGCACGAATGGAACAGCCGCTTCACCACCGCGACCACCGCCTCCTATGCCGCCGACGCCTACCAGGGCGTGGCCCGCACCGACAACACCCAGAACTACGGCTTCAATGCGAGCTATAAAATGCGGCGCTGGCTGAGTCTGGGCGGAGACTATGCGCACAGCGTTCGCAGTTCCAGCGACAGCAATTTCAGCTACCAGCGCAACGTGTTCATGCTGTTCCTCAATGCCTCCCTCTGATAGAATGACCTGCACGTCAGAGTCCATGCCTGTCCGCGTGTACGGAGTGTAGTTTCCATGGCGAGTCCCGGCCGCGTCGTACTTCTGCTCTGCTTCTGTCTGTTCGGCGCGAGCGCCTGCGCGCAGGCGCCGGCGGTCTCCGGCGCCGTGGTCGCGGCGCCGGCGCCAGTCCCGTCCGAAACCGATCAGGCTTCGAAGACCGAGACGCTGTCCAAGTATCGACTGTCGACCGGCGACGTAATCAGCATTACCGTCTACGGCGAAGACGACCTCAAGCGCGAGAGAGTGCGCCTCACCGACGCCGGCACCATTTCCTATCCGGTACTGGGAGAATTGCAGGTGCGCGGCAAGACCGTCGGCGAACTGGAGAAAATCATCACCGACGGCTTGCGCGGCACCTATCTGGTCAACCCGCGCGTCGCAGTGACCATAGACGAGTACCGGCCGTATTTCATCAGCGGGCAGGTCGCCAACAACGGCAGCTTTCCCTACCAACCGGGACTGACCGTACGCAAAGCCGTGTCCATCGCCGGGGGTTTCAGGGAGCGGGCATCGCAAAGCAAGATCACCATCCTGCGCGACGGCGACGCCACCAACACCCCGGTCAAAGCCGACCTCAACACCCCGGTTCACCCCGGGGACACGGTCACCGTCGGGGAAAGCTTTTTCTAGGGCGGAAACGTGCCCGCCATCGGCGCTGCGCTTGAACTCACCGGGTAATTGGCGATGAACCTGTGCACTCGGGGTGTTGCTGCTGTCGCCGCGGCCATCGCGCTCGCGGCGGTCGGACACGCCAGCGCCAGCACGCTCGATCTTGCCTATCGCGCCGACCAGCCCGCCTTCCGCCTGCCCGCGGCGGCGGCAGACGCGCAGTTGCCGCGCCTGCTCGACGAATACACGCCGCCGCCACCGCCACCGAGCGCCGCCATCGAAACGGCGCCCGCAGGTGCCTCCCCCACGCCCTTTCTCTACGCCTGGGACCGCGTGCGCGCGGGCTTTGCCGTTCCCGCTCTGGACGGCCCGCTGGTCGCGCACTGGCAGACCTGGTATCTGGAACATCCGAAGCTGCTGCAAGCCATGTTCGAGCGCGGCCGGCGCTACATTTATCACGTGGTCGAGGAAATAGACCAACGCGGCCTGCCGACCGAGCTCGCCTTCCTGCCCATGGTGGAAAGCGGCTATGACCCGAAGGCCTTGTCTTCCGCACGCGCTTCCGGACTGTGGCAATTCATTCCCTCCACCGGCAAGGCGTACAAACTGGAGCAAGGCCTGCTGCTGGACGCCCGCCGCGACGTCATTTCCTCGACCGCTGCGGCCCTGAACTACCTCCAGACCCTGTTCGAACGCTTCGGCGACTGGCAACTCGCGCTCGCCGCGTACAACTGCGGCGAAACCGCGGTGGCCAGGGCGATCGCGCGCAACAAGGCCAGGGGACTGCCGACCGGCTACAAGGCGCTGGCCCTGCCGGAGGAAACGCGCAACTACCTGCCCAAGCTGCAGGCGCTGAAGAACATCGTGTCCCATCCCGGCGCGTTCAACATCCACATCGAGCCGGTACCGAACAAGCCTTACTTTGCCGCCATCGCCAGCGAGCGTTATATCGACGTCGATGTGGCCGCCAGACTGGCCGAGGTCACGCTGGACGAGTTCCTCGCCCTCAATCCATCGTTCAATTTGAATTTGATCTCCAAAGGCCCGCGCAATCAAATCGTGCTTCCGGTGGACAAGGTCGACGCGTTTATCAGCAACCTGGACAACTATAGAGAGCCGCCGAAGCGCGAGAAATCCGTCGAACGCAAGGCGTCGCCGAAGGCCAAGGCGCGCGCTGCGGCCGCGGACGTTCGATGAATCCCGTGCACCTGCGCCGTCTAATTCGATTTCTGCTCGCGCTGCTGATCGCAACCTGTGCCGCATCGGTCCTGGCAGCCGACGAGGACACGGAGGCCATCGGACAGCGCGCGGCCAAGGGCGAAGCGGCGGCGATCGTCAAGCTGCTCGAACTTGGGCGCGCGGGCGATGGCGAAGCGCAACTGCGCATAGCAACGCTCTACTACGACGGGCTGGTGGTGCAGCGCAATCTCCCGCTCGCGCTGGAATGGCTGCGCAAGGCCGCGGCGAAAGGCCAGACTCGGGCGATGAATCTGATCGGTCATTTCCACCAGGAAGGTCTGGGCGTGGCGCAGGACTATGTCGAGGCCCGCCTGTGGTACCGCCAGGCCGCCGAAGCCGGATACGCGCCTGCGGCCAACAACCTGGGTTGGCTCTACCTCAAGGGCTATGGCAGCGGCAAGAGCCCGGCACTGGCGAAAGACTGGTTCGAGCGCGCCGCGGACCAGGAGCTCCCGGCAGCACAGTACAACCTCGCTTACCTCTACGCCGGTGGCATCGGCGTGCCGCGCAACCCGCAGCGCGCCCTCGAGCTCTACCGCTCGGCGGCCGAGCACGGCTATGTGCCCGCCCTGCGCGCCATCGGC
>JAJZUN010000156.1 GCA_021848555.1 Pseudomonadota bacterium
GTGCACCAGTTGCAGCAGATCGCGCGCCCGGCCCGAGCGCTCGGCTTCAGCGATGTGCGCCATCGCCGCCATCACGTTCCTTTGCGCGCTCAAATGGGGAAACAAGGCGTAGTGCTGGAACACGATGCCGACCGAGCGCCGCTGCGGCGGCAGGTCTATCCCGCCGGCGGTGTCCAGCCAAAGCTCGCCGGCGCAACGCACCACTCCCTCGCCGGGACGGGTCAGGCCGGCGATGCTGCGCAGGATCGTGGTCTTGCCGCTGCCCGAAGGGCCTACCAGCGCGACCATTTCCCCCGCCCCGCAGTCGAAGCGCGCGGCGAGCGGTATCGGCGCCGACTGGCGCAGGCTGACCTGCAATCCGCCCCGCTCACCCATGCTTGCGGCCGATGCGATTGGCAAGCACATACACCGCGCCTATCGCCACCAGCGAAAAAGCGAGCAGCACGCTGGACATGGCCGCCGCGCCGCGCTCGTCGAAGGCCTGTACCCGGTCGTAGATCGCAATCGCGATGGTCTGTGTTTCGCCGGGAATGTTGCCTCCCATCATGAGCACCACGCCGAACTCGCCCATGGTGTGCGCGAAGGTGAGCACCAGCGCCGAAACGATGCCCGGCCAGGCAAGCGGAAACTCGATCAGGCAGAAGGTGCGCCAGTGCGACATGCCGCTGCACCACGCCGCTTCGCGCACCTCCTCCGGAATCGCCTGGAACGCGCGCTGCATCGGCTGCACCGCGAACGGAATGTTGAACAGTATCGAGGCCAGCAGCAGTCCCTGAAAGCTGAATGCGAGCGGACGGCCGAAGACGCTCTGCCACGCCTCGCCGATGGGCGAGGCGCCGCCGAACACCGACAGCATGTAGTAGCCCAGCACCGTCGGCGGCAGCACCAGCGGCAAGGCCACCAGGGCTTCGACCCAGGCGCGGCCGGGAAACTCGCGCCAGGCGATCTGCCGCGCCACGACGATGCCCAGCGGCAGCAGCCAGACCACCGTCCAGGCCGAGAGCTTGAGCGACAAGAGCAGCGCGGGCCAGTCCATGCTGGCCTAGTGTCCCGCGCCCGGCAGCGTGAAGCCGTACTTCTCGAACAAGGCCCGCGCCGGCGCGGACTGCGCAAAGGCGTAGAACAGCCGCGCCGTGTCCCCCGCCCCGCGCAGCAGCACCATGCGCTGCCGCAAGGGCTGGTGCCAGTCCGCCGGCAGCAGGGCATGCGTGCCGGCCTGCGCCATGCGCTCCGACACGACGAGCGAATAGGCCAGCAGACCGGCCTCGACCGAGCCCGAAGCGGCGAACTGCGCCGCCTGTGAAATGTTCTCGCCCATGACCAGATGGCCCTGCGCCTTGTCCCACAAACCCTTGCGCCTCAGGACCTCGCGCGCGGCGCGGCCGTAGGGCGCGTGCTCCGGATTGGCGATGGCGATCTTCCTCAAGCGGCCGTCTTCGAGCGCGGCGGCAACATCGCCGAGCGCCGCATCCGCTTTGACCGGGGATCCTTTGGGCACGAACAAAGCGAGCCGGCCGACCGCATAGAGCACACCGCCGTCCAGCGTCAGCTTGCGCCCGTCCAGGTCGCGCACGTAAGTCTCGTCGGCGGAGAAGAACAGCTCGAACGGGGCGCCCTGGATGATCTGGCGCACGAAATTGCCCGAGGAACCGAAGGTCAGTTTCACCGAACGTCCGCTCGCGCGCGTGAACGCCGCGGCGACTTCGGTGAGCGCATATTGCAGATCGGAGGCCGCGGCGAGCACCGGGACCGCGGCCGCGCGGGCGATCGGTGCCATGGAGAACAGAGCCGCAAGCGGAAGCACGACGAGCCTTGCGAGAGCGCGGAAAATCTTGCACCTCCATCAGGATATCCTGCGCTATAGCCATACCTCTATAGCGCAGCCGATTCTAGTCGAGTGCATGCGTTCCGGCAATGACGATCCGGTCGCGCGCGCCCAAGCGCACTTGCGATCGGGCGCTATTGGTCTACACTTTTGCATTCCGACAGAATCGAAAGGAAAAGCATGGCAGCCTATCTGGTGGTCGACATCGAGGTGACCAATCCGGCGCAGTTCGAGGAATACAAGAAGCTGGCGCCGCCGGCGATCGCCAAGTACGGCGGGCGCTATGTGATACGCGGCGGCGCTTACGAAACCATCGAAGGAAACTGGAAACCGCAGCGCCTGACGATAGTCGAATTCGACACGATGGAAAAGGCGAAGGCCTTTTACACCTCGCCCGAATACGCCGTGGCGATCAAGGCGCGCGCGGGAGCGGCGAATTTCAAGGCGCTGCTGGTACAGGGGGTCTAGCGCAAGAATTCCGGGACCTCAGTGGTCCGGCAGTTCGACCGTCTTGAATTCTCCCGGCAGCACCACTTCCAGGAGTTCGATATCGTCGGAATGCCCCAGTTCCCGGTGCCGGATCCCCGGGGGCTGGTAGGCGCAGGACCCGGCCTCCAGCAGCACCTCACCCTCGCCTTCGTAGTCGAACTTGATCCAGCCCTTCAGCACATAGACCAGCTGGAACTCGGTCTCGTGCCAGTGGGTCTTGCCGACGAAGTGGCCGCCGGGCCGCGCGCGGATGACATGGGCTACGGCTTTGCCGCCGGTCGCGTCCTTGACACCGAGGTCGCGGTATTCGAAAAAAGCGCGCAGACCGTCGGCCTTGAATTCGCTGCCTTTGAGATGGCTGACGCTGAATTTCCGCTTCGACATATCTCCCTCCGGGGTATTGATGCGGCAAACAAAAAAGGGCGCAACAGCGCCCTTTTCTGCGATGGCGGTTCCGCTTATTTCTTGGCCGCGGGCTTGGCGCCCTTGGCCGCAGGCGCGGTCTTGCCCTGCCCTTTCTTGTAGCGCTCCGCCACGCGGTCCTGGGCTTTCGCCAGCGACTCGGCTTCTTTCTTGGCGGCCTCGGCGGACTTGGCCTTCGCCTCTTCGGCCTTGGCCTTGGCGGCATCGTCCATCGGCGCAACGGGGATCCTGGCCTGGGCCAGGCCGGCGCTCAAGGCGAATACCAGCGCCACGGCCACAAACAATTTTCCGATTTTCATTTCAGCCTCCTCAGGTTTGCGTCTGCGGTGCAGTTGTCGCGGCAGCGACCGGCTTGCCCGAGGGCAGCTCCCTCCTGCCGGCCTTGACGTCCTCGTACCAGTATTGCGCGTGCTCCCTGGCCCAGGTCTCATCCACATAGCCGTTGCGCATTCCCTCGTAGGCCCCGGTCGTGCCCACGGTGCCGAGATAGATGTGCGTCAGCGCCCAGACGATGTACCACAGCGCCGCCACGACATGCACGATGTTGGCGATCATCATCAGCCAGCGCGGCTGATCGAAGTTGGGGAAATCGAGCACCAGGCCGCTTGCGCTCGATATCATGCCCAGGCCGACCACCCCGCCCCAGAACCATATCTTCTCTCCGGCATTGAAGCGCCCGGCCGGCACGACTTCGCCGGTGAGGACGCCGCCGCCTTTGACCGCCCAGATGATATCGTAGAGGCGAAAAACATTGTCGCGGATGAAAGTCACGACGAACACCAGGACGCTGAACATGAATATCGGCCCGACAAAGTTGTGCAGGTTCTTGCCCAGCGTGGCGAGCCAGCCGAACAGCGTGTGCCCGATCAGCGGCAGCAGCAGGAACTTGCCGAACAGCATCACCAGGCCGCTCACGGCGAGTATGCAGAAGCTGATCGCCATGCTCCAGTGCGCGATGCGCTCGAAGCCGGAGAAGCGCTCGATCATTTTCCCCGTGGCCGGGCTGTGCAGGCCGATCGGGCCGTTCACCTTGTAGAACACCCCGAGCACGATCACCATCAGCACCACGGCCCAGCCGCCGTAAAACATGATCGGGCCATTGCGCAGCTTGCGCCAGGTTTCACCCTGGGTCTGGATCAGCACACCGGTCTCGCGGCCCTTGACCGCGGTGTACTCCTCCTTGCCCGAGCGCGCTTCGCGCCATGTAGGCGCGTTGTTGCCCGGCTGCGCCTGCTGGCGTTGCGCCTGCGTTTCCTGTGGCCGGGCTTCCTGTGCCTGTGCGCTGGCCGTTCCGCCTGACAGCGGCAGAAGCAGCATCAGCCCGAGGAGAAGATTCCGCACGCCGCTGAGATAGGCTCGCATGATCCCCCCTTATTCGCCAATGCGCACGTATTCGTTCTGGCTCTGGTTGCGCGACCGGATGGCGCTCTCCCAACTGCTCTTGTCGCCCTTGGTCCACTTGGAACTGGTGTACAGGCTGTCCCCGGGCGCGCTCTCCCACGGCTTGCTGTCGGGTTTGCCCTGGTACTTGCCTTGCTGATAGAGGATCACCTGCTCGCGCTCGCCGCAGCCGCTGAGCGCAGCCAGGACGACAAGGGCGGCACCGGATATTGCGAGCTTGCGTACGCTGATCATGACTTGCCTCCTTTCGGTGCCTGCTGCGGATCGGGTTTGCCGTAGGCCGTGCTCCAGCCCCATACTTCCGCCCCCTTGCCGCGCTTGGTCGCGCGGTCGCGGAAGATGTCGGCGATGACGCTGCCGTCGCCGCCCAGCAGCGCCTTGGTCGAGCACATTTCGGCGCAGGCGGGCAGCTTGCCCTGCGCGAGACGGTTCGAACCGTATTTCTCGTACTCTTCGTCCGAATTGTCTTTTTCCGGGCCGCCGGCGCAGAACGTGCACTTGTCCATCTTGCCGCGCATGCCGAAGGCGCCCGCCTGCGGGAACTGCGGCGCGCCGAACGGACAGGCGTAGAAGCAATAGCCGCAGCCTATGCACATGTCCTTGTCGTGCAGCACCACGCCTTCCTCGGTGAGGTAGAAGCAGTCCACCGGGCACACCGCCATGCACGGCGCATCCGAACAATGCATGCAGGCGACCGAGATCGATTTCTCCCCCGGCACGCCGTCGTTGAGCGTCACCACGCGGCGCCGGTTCACCCCCCAGGGCACCTCGTTCTCCTGCTTGCAGGCAGTCACGCAGCCGTTGCACTCGATGCAGCGCTCGGCGTCACAAAGAAATTTCATGCGGGCCATCGCGTGCTCCTTCTATTCTGACTTGGGGGATTTGCAAGGGGGCGTCGCCCCCTTGCTCGTTTCGAAGCAGCCGTTGCACTCGATGCAGCGCTCGGCGTCACACAGGAATTTCATTCTGGCCATGATGGTTTCTCCTTATCCCTGAAATTTTTCGATTTGGCACAGGGTGGTTTTTGTCTCCTGCATCATGGTCACCGCATCGTAGCCGTAGGTGGTGGCGGTGTTGACCGCCTCGCCGCGCACTATCGGCGCCGCCCCGTCGGGATAGTGACCGAGCATGTCCTTGCCCATCCACCAGCCGGAGAAGTGGAACGGCAGGAACACCGTGTCCGCGCCGACGCGCTCGGTCACCATCGCCTTGACCTTGAGCTGCGCACCGGTCGGGGTTTTCACCCAGACATACTCGCCATTGCGCACGCCGCGGTCGTTGGCCGACTTGGGATTGATCTCGACGAACATGTCCTGCTGCAGTTCGGCCAGCCACGGGTTGGAACGTGTCTCCTCGCCGCCCCCTTCGTATTCGGTCAGGCGGCCGCTGGTCATGATCAGCGGAAAATCCTTGGAGATATTCTTGTTCTTTTCCTGCACCGACTTGTACAGCGTCGGCAGGCGCCAGAACGCCTTCTTGTCGTCGTGGGTCGGATATTTCTCCACCATGTCGGGGCGCGGCGAATACAGCGGTTCGCGGTGCAGCGGCACGGCGTCGGGGAAGTTCCACACCACCGCGCGCGCCTTGGCATTGCCGAAGGGGTGGCAGCCATGCACTTTCAGCACCACGCGCTGGATGCCGCCCGAGAGGTCGGTCTTCCAGTTCTTGCCTTCCGCCGCCGCCTTCTCCGCGTCGGTCAGGTCGTCCCACCAGCCCAGTTTCTTCAGCAGCACGTGGTCGAATTCGGGATAGCCGGTGGTCAGATCGGCGCCCTTGGAGTGCGATCCGTCCTCCGCGAGCAGGTTGACGCCGTCCTTCTCGACGCCGAAATTGGCGCGGAAGTTGCCGCCGCCGTCCATCACATGGCGCTCGGTCATGTACAGATTGGGCGACCCCGGATGCTTCATCTCCGGCGTGCCGTAGCACGGCCAGGGCAGGCCGAAATAATCCCCGTCGCAGGGTCCGCCCTTGGCGCGCAGCGTCTTCACGTCGAAGGTGTGCATGTTCTTCATGTGCAGCTTCAGCCGCTCCGGGCTCTGGCCGGTGTAGCCTATGGTCCAGGTGCCGCGGTTGAACTCGCGCGTGATGTCCTCGATCAGCGGCTCGTCTTTCACCACCTGGATGTTCTGCTTGCCGTCCTTCTTGCCCACCAGCTGGTCGGCGAAGCCGAGCTTCTTCGCGAACAGGTACATGATGGTCTGGTCGGGCTTGGCCTCGAACAGCGGCTCGATCACCTTTTCGCGCCACTGCAGCGAGCGGTTGGACGCGGTGACGCTGCCCGAAGTCTCGAACTGGGTCGCCGCCGGCAACAGGTAGACGCCGTCTTTTCTGACCATGGACGCCATCGCCGCCGTGGCCGAAGGATAGGGATCGATCACCACCAGCAGGTCGAGCTTTTTCATCGCCTCGACCATTTCCTTGCCGCGTGTCTGGCTGTTGGGCGCGTGGCCCCAGAAGACCATTGCG
>JAJZUN010000157.1 GCA_021848555.1 Pseudomonadota bacterium
AGGAAGAGGGCGACCCGGGGCAGCCGGTGGTGTTCACCGAGCATTTCCCCACCGCCACCGGGCGCGCCAAGTTCGTTCCCGCCGACCTGATTTCCGCCGATGAACAGCCGGATGCGAACTATCCGATGGTGCTGATCACCGGGCGCCAGCTCGAGCACTGGCACACGGGTTCGATGACGCGCCGCGCCGGCGTGCTCGACGCGATCGAACCAGAACCAATGGCCTCGTTCCATCCGCTCGACCTCGACGGCTTCGGCGTGAAGTCGGGCGAAGTGGTGACCGTGGCTTCGCGCCGCGGCAGCATATCGCTTTACGCGCGTGCCGACGCCGGCACCCCGAGGGGCGCCGTGTTCATCCCGTTTTGCTATTACGAAGCGGCGGCGAACAAGCTCACCAATCCAGTGCTCGATCCTTTCGGCAAGATTCCCGAGTTCAAGTACTGCGCGGTAAAAGTGAAAAGAGGTGGTCCGAAGCCGGTGCATTCCAGTTTTGGCGGCGGGCAGGCGCTGCACACATTGTCTTAAGTGCTTGCGCATGCCACGAGTAAGCATTGCGCGCTCCGCGCGCCAACCGCGTTTTTGGTACGGAAAAACACCATCCGTACCAAAAACGCGGTTTTGATTAAAACCAAACGCGGCGCGGGGGTTTCATACGAGATCGCCGATTGCGTGCGGACGGGTTCATCGTCCGTGCGCAATCGGCGATCCGCGCGGACGGGACGCCGTCCGCGCAAGCTGGCGCACCGCTTCCGCAATTCTTGACCGCCATCAAGGCTGCGCCCCGCCTGTGTGCCTATATTTGGCGCCACAAATTGAAACACCATTGAGGAGAACGTCATGCCCACGGACATCGATATCGCGCAGAAGGCGAAAATGCAGCGCATCCCCAAGCTGGCCGCGGAAAAGCTCGGCATCGGCGAAGATCACCTCGTGCCTTACGGCCATTACAAGGCCAAGGTGTCGCTCGACTACGTCGACAGCCTGAAGGGCAAACCCGACGGCAAGCTGATCCTGGTGACCGCGATCAGCCCCACGCCCGCGGGCGAGGGCAAGACCACCACCACGGTGGGCCTGGGCGACGCGCTCAATCATATCGGCAAGAAGGCGATGATCTGTCTGCGCGAGCCCTCGCTCGGCCCGGTATTCGGCATGAAAGGCGGCGCCGCCGGCGGCGGCTACGCGCAAGTGGTGCCGATGGAAGATATCAACCTGCATTTCACCGGCGACTTCAATGCGATCGCGCTCGCGAACAACCTGCTCGCGGCGCTGCTCGACAACCACATCCATCACGGCAATGAACTCGGCATCGACGTGCGCCGCATCGCCTGGAAGCGCGTGGTCGACATGAACGACCGCGCGCTGCGCGACATCGTGGTGTCGCTCGGCGGCCCTGGCAACGGCTATCCGCGCCAGGACGGCTTCGACATCGTAGTGGCCTCGGAAGTGATGGCGATATTCTGCCTGTCGACTTCGCTCGAGGACCTGAAGAAGCGCCTCGGCAATATCGTGGTGGCGTATAGCCGCGACCAGAAGCCGATCTACGCGCGCGACTTGAATGCGCACGGGGCGATGACGGTGCTGCTGCGCGATGCGCTGGCGCCGAACCTGGTGCAGACGCTGGAGAATAGCCCGGCGTTCATTCACGGCGGCCCGTTTGCGAACATCGCCCACGGCTGCAACTCGGTGATCGCTACCAAGACTGCGCTGAAGCTTACCGACTACGTCGTGACCGAAGCCGGTTTCGGCGCCGACCTCGGCGCGGAAAAATTCATCGACATCAAATGCCGCAAGAGCGGACTGCGACCCTCCGCCACGGTGATCGTGGCCACGGTGCGCGCAATGAAATACCACGGCGGCGCGGACCTGAAGACGATTACGCAGGAAAACCTGGCCGCGCTCGACAAGGGCCTGGTGAACCTGGAGCGCCATGTCGACAACGTGCAGCGCGTGTACGGCGTTCCCTGCGTGGTGTCGATCAATCACTTCACCAGCGACACCGCCGCCGAAGTGGACATGCTCAAGGCGCGCATGGCCAAGCTCGGGGTCAAAGTCGTGCTGGCCACGCACTGGGCCGATGGCGGCAAGGGCGCGACCGAACTGGCGCATATGGTAGTCGAGATGTGCGAGAAGAAATCCAGCCTCAACTTTGTCTACGAAGAAACCGACACGCTGTGGGACAAGGTCAACAAGATCGCGAAGAAGATCTATCGCGCGAGCGAGGTCACCGCCGACGCCAAGGTGTGCAATCAGATCAAGAAACTGCAGGAAGACGGCTACGGCCACTACCCGGTGTGCGTGGCGAAGACGCAGTACTCGTTCTCCACCGATGCGCAGCTGCGCGGTGCGCCTGAGAACCACGTGATCAACATACGCGAAGTGCGCCTCGCGGCCGGCGCCGAATTCGTGGTCATGGTCTGCGGCGACATCATGACCATGCCGGGTCTGCCCAAGGTGCCCTCGGCCAACAAGATCGACTTGGTCGACGGCAAGGTGGTGGGGCTGTTCTAAATTCGTATTTCAATACCAGGGGAAATATCCCCCCATTTTGATTAGCGAACTCTAGGTCAGGGGGGTATTTCGGTAATTCTGAAATGGCCCCTGACAGGCTGTAACAACACGGATGGGGAGTTCTCCCTTCGTGTTCTTCTGCATCAGAAAACTTTCGGCATCGCCGTATCCGCCGCTACGTGCCGTGCGCGCAGCGGCGGCAAACTGGTCGTTCGTCTGCGCTCGCTCAGTGCCGCCACGTGGAGTAAAATAGCCCCACTGCTGAGAGGGGAAGAGGTTCCGCAAAATGGATTTGTCGCTGCAGGCATTCTGGATTCCGCTGCTGAAAATCATCTGGATCAACATCGTTTTGTCCGGCGACAATGCGGTCGTGATCGCGCTGGCGGCGCGCTCGCTGCCGCCGCGGCAGCAGGCTCAGGCCGTGGCCTGGGGCAGCGGTGCCGCCGTGGTGATGCGCATCATCCTCACCTTGTTCGCGGTGGCGCTGCTGCAATTGCCTTACCTGAAAATGATCGGCGCCGTGCTGCTGCTGTGGATCGGGGTGCAGCTGCTGTTGCCCGAGGAGGGCGACGCGGACATCGACGGCCACGAAAATATGCTGGCAGCGATAAAAACCATTCTCATCGCCGACCTGGTGATGAGCTTGGACAACGTGATTGCGGTGGCCGCGGCGGCCGGTGACAGCGTGGTGCTGCTGATCCTCGGCCTGGGAATCAGCATACCGCTGGTGATTTTCGGCAGCACGCTGCTGATGCGCGTGATGGAGCGATTTCCGATTATCGTCACCGCCGGCGGCGCGCTGCTGGGTTTCGTCGCGGGCGAAATGGCGGTGAGCGATCCCGCACTGAGTGACTGGATGAGCGCAAATTTCCAGATGCTCGAGAAGAAACCCATGCTTGCGGGCTTCGGTCTGGACCTGATCGTCGGTCTGGTCGGCGCGGCGCTGGTAGTGGCGATAGGAAAGCTGCTGGCGCGCAAGCAGGCGGTCGCCCTTGGTGAATCGCAGGAAATTCCCAGATGATGCATGCGCAGGACTTTTGCAAAATTGACCCAGATCAATGCAATCGAATGCACACATAGCTGTATCCTGTAAATAGAACGTGACCGGGGAAATAAGATACTGACCCCGCCGGGGATGCGCGCATGCGCGTACCTGACGGGCGCTGGTACGGCAACCGCAAATAATTGCGGCTGCCGGACACGAATAATTAATTTCCGCAATTAGCGGAATTCCAATTGAGCGATGTACTTTTGAGGGGGACACAATCATGTCAAATGGGAACAACTCCCAGCAAGATCTTGCGAAACAGACCTTAGGCCCGATCGCCGGCAACCGTTGGATACAATTGGCGGCCGGCGTCATTGCGATGATCGTCATATCGAACTTTCAGTATGCCTTTACTCTTTTTACCCCGGGGCTGAAGCAGCAGTTTGTAGGAGTGCCCTATTCACAGATTGCCCTTATCTATACCCTGTTCATCCTGTTTGAAACCTGGCCAGTGCCGGTTGCGGGTTACTTCATCGATAAATTCGGTATCCGTAATCTCATGCTCGTCGGTTCCGTGCTCATTTTTCTGGGATGGGTGCTCGGCGGAACGATCGCGACATCGGTTTTTCACTTGTACATCTTTTACGGCGTCCTTGCCGGTACCGGCGCGGGCATCATCTACATCGCGACAGTGGCCAATGCGGTCAAATGGTTTCCCGACAAGCGCGGATTGGCGGCCGGCCTGACGGCCGCCGGATTCGGCGGCGGCTCGGCGCTCACGCTGATTCCGATCAGCGCTTCGATCAGCTCCATGGGCTGGGCCGGCGCGATGGCTGCATGGGGTGTCGGTCAAGGCGTCGTCGCCATCGTAATGGCGCTGATATTGCACCACCCCCCCAAAGGTTGGTTGCCTAAAGACTGGGTGCAGCCCAAGGCGGTAGCGCAAACACGCCGCGAGTTTTCGGCGGCGCAGATGCTGACGCAGAAAGAGTTTTACATCATGTATTTCATGTTCCTCATGGTCTGCACCGGCGGGCTGATGACTACCGGCAACATGTCCCAGATCGCCAAGTCGCTCAACGTGTTCGACGCGAAGGTCATGGGCATCGCCATCGTTCCGTTCGTCGCCACCGTAGCGGGCGTCACCAACGCGTTCGCGCGCATCATGTGGGGTGCGGTTTCGGACCGGTTCGGCCGCGAGTACACGATGGCGTTTGCCTTTGCGCTTGAAGGCGTGCTGATTTTCCTGATGACGCAGATCTCGGGCAGCCCGATCGCGTTCATGATCCTGATGCCCTTCGTCTTTCTGGCCTGGGGCGAAATCTATGCCTTGTTCTCGGCGATAACGGGCGATGTGTTCGGTCCGAAGAACGCATCGGGCAACTACGGCATTCTGTATACGGCCAAAGGCCTGGCATCGATCCTGGCGGGCTGGGGTGCCGCTGCGGTGGCGGCGCTCTATGCCGGCTCTTTCTCGGTGCCATACTACATCTCGGCCGTATTCGACATTACCGCTGCGATCATGGCCCTTTACATTCTGCGGCCCATCATTCGCAGGAGGATTGCCGGCGAAGCGGCTGGAGCAGAAGGCGGCCCCGCCATCTCTGCAGCAGCGAAGGCCTGAGCCGCGCCGATTTGCTTGCGCGCTGCGACGTCTGCTCGGGAGCACCGGGCGGCCGTCGCGGCGGTTGCGGCAAACGTCGCGCGTGCCGAAGCGCTCCCTGATATCGCCAGGTTAACCCGCTGCGCGCGGCGCGCAGATACGCGCCGTTGCGCGTAGCAAATTAGCATCTGCCGTTTATTCATAGTCAGCGCAGCAATTGCGCTGAGCCGTAGCATCTGCGCCACTCCCGTGCGCACTTCCGAATGCAAAGCCGGCGCGAAAGCTTGATGCTGGTTTTCCCTGGCTGCCGGCGCCTGTTCACTTGGTGCGAACGCGCGCACCGGTACGGCGCTGTGTGGCTAGCGCGAAAAATCAGTCGCATCAAGTGCGGGTATACCCAGCCTGTTTGATCCGAAATATTTGATTCAAGTCAATGTTAAAAAGTCACAGGCAAACGATAACCGTAGCTGCAAGTGAATCGAGCAAGTACGCGGTTTTGATCCGGATATTTCAATCCTATTCCAGGCGCCAGCGCAGCGCGATCCGGAGATAAGCCTTACAAAAATTCGCACGCGAGGAGAACGTAACTATGCAAGACAATCAGCACAGTTCCAAGTGGTATCACAACAGGTGGGCGCAGCTTGTTTTTGGCGTCATCTGCATGGCGTTGATTGCCAATCTGCAATATTCCTGGACGCTGTTCGTCAATCCGATGGATGCGAAGTACCACTGGGGCCGCTCGGCGATTCAGCTGTCGTTTTCGATCTTCGTTCTGGTCGAAACCTGGCTGGTTCCGGTCGAGGGCTGGTTGGTCGACAAGTACGGACCGCGCCCGGTAATCGCGGTCGGCGGCATACTTGCTGCGATCGGTTGGGTGCTCAATTCCTTCGCTAGCGCGTTGCCGGAGCTTTACGCAGGCGCGGTGATCTCGGGGATCGGCGCCGGTTGCGTATACGGCACCTCTGTCGGCAATGCGCTCAAGTGGTTTCCGGACAAGCGCGGCCTCGCCGCCGGTCTGACGGCAGCCGGGTTCGGCGCCGGCGCGGCGCTCACGGTCATACCGATTGCCAACATGATTCATAATTCCGGCTACGAGGCGGCCTTCTTCGATTTCGGGCTTATCCAGGGCGCATGTATATTTGTGCTCGCCCTGTTGATGGTGCGTCCGGTCCCGCCCAAGGGCGTGGTCGCGGCGCCGCGCATGGTGACCGTCAAGCACGATTACACGCCGGCGCAAATGGTGAAGACGCCGGTGTTCTGGCTTACCTATGTGCTGTTCGTGGCCGTGGCAGCCGGAGGCTTGATGGCGACGGCGCAGCTCGGGCCGATCGCAAAGGACTACGGCTTGGCGAAAATGCCGATGTCGCTGTTGGGCTTCACCTTGCCGCTGCTGACCATGAAGGACGCAGGCGCCGGACACGCCGTGCCTCTGGCGGTGGCGGAGTTCCGGCAGATCGCGGCCGGGGCCGGGGTGGGCGCCGAACGCATGGGCACACTGGATCGCC